>QLUI01000050.1 GCA_018725345.1 Bacillota bacterium
CGGTTCACCCCCACATGCGTGGGGAATACCCTAGAAAGTGCTATCTATCCCAGATCGGCCCCCTATCTGATTACTCCCCTTTAGTGTCAGCGGACTCTGCAGATTCCCTGCCGCGCCGGGAGACCCGGATGAGCGCCAGGCCCTCAATGTCCATAAATTGGCGGTCGCTTACCCCAAACTGTCGGTATGAGAAGCCCTGGGGGTTTTTATCCGACCATACCTGAAACACCGTCCCTTTTCCTTTGGTGGTCTTCAGTGACCTTTCCCAGAGCTCATCTCGCACCCGCGCGCTCGGGTTCCCAAGGAATACCCCAGTCCTCGGCTCCAACAGCCAGCGTGATAATGCGCCCCTCAAACTCCTCGGCACTCTCTCCAAGATCATCACCAGCATTCAGCACCTCCGCGATGTCCGGCAGCAGTCGCTCCATTAGCCTGAATTGGTGGAAGGCCTTACGGCATTCCATTCGCACCGCCCGTTCCAGTTCGGCCGGTTCCTGGGATGTAATTCGAAAGGCAATTGGGATGGTAAGTCCCGTTTTGTACAGGTCTGCTATATCATAGACAAAGCTGAGCATCTTCCCAGTATGAATGAACCCAAGTGCCGCGGAATAGCCAGCGGAGAGGATAGCGGCATGGCAAATACCATAGAGGCAAGCGTTTGCTGCCGAAAGGGCACGGTTGATTGGATCTGCGGCGCTCCAATTATTCTGGTCATATCTGCGACCCCTCCATTCCACATCGTACCTTTTCGCTGCATCGGCGTATGCCTTCCTCACCCTGATGCCCTCCATACCGCGTATACTCTCCAGGCTAGTAGTCTCCGGGATTGCCTCCTTGAAGCGAAAGCGGTACATCCTGGAGGCCACCTCCAGCCGAGAGCGCTCATTGCTGACGAGCCTCGCCTGGCGGATGAGGCGTCTGGAACTGTAGGAGCCGCCGATGCTCGCCGCATAGAGCCTCACCCCTTCCTGCCCGGTCCAGGCAAGAAGACAGTTATTACGAGAAAGCGATTTTACCGCCTCATGGGTTACCGTAGAACCAGGACCGAGCATCACCACTGCCAACTGGTCTATGGGGATGGGCACCACGCTATCATCCTGGTGGAAGCCAAGTCCATCGGCATCCACATCCAACCGTCCCATCTCCAGATAAAGGTAGCTCCAGCGGTCACTAAAGCGCGGCAGTTCGTAGAGCGTGCGCATGTCACAACTCCCTTATTGGTGCAACCGAGAGTAAACCGAAGCCGAGTCCCTTGCCGGAACCGACGCCCTTCTCAATGGTAGCAAGAAAAGCATCAGGTTGCTCTACCCGAAGCACTCCTTCGAAGCGAACTGAGAGTAAACTCAGTATGGTGACGCCCGACTCCCGCTTGTTATCTTTTAGCATTCCCTCCGGGATAACGGTGTATGAGAGCACCGAGAATCCACCGTTCTCCCCTTTTCTCCTTAGCCAGGCACTTTGCTCTTCTTCACGAAGCAATCCCAGTCTCTTGCCATCTCGCTTGACGGTAGGGTTGGCCCGCAGGCGAAAGTAAAGTGCCTGGCCCTGACGGAATGCTGGGGCAAAGGCCTTATATTCAGCGGGTTGGTTGAGGCAGTTTATCAGCAACTCTGCCCTGGACCAACCTGGCTCCTTTTCCGACTGTACCAGAAGTGAGAGTATCCCGTTGCGGTTATCTTCATCCAGGCGATAGAGTACCCTGCCTGGGCCGCCATCAGTGGCATCGGGAAAGGCACGAGCTACGGCCTTATGCAGGCCGTACGGGCTAGCCATCAGCTTACGTGCTTCTCGTAAACGCGGGTTCAGTATCAGCTTAGATAGATACATAGCACTGCTCCTCCCGAACCACGAGCATTGAGATGTCTACCCAGCTCGTCTTCATATACCGTAGCTCAAAATTCCTTTGCTGAAACGATGTTATATTGTCTTGTTTGATTCGATCGCCTTGACCATAGGGAACTTCTATTTCCAATCTCAGGGACGGTTCATGGCGGTGTTCTCCGCGTCTCAGCGTGAGCGGATAGGTATGCAGCGCCGTTTCCATGTCCTGATCCGGCTGAAGTCCATCGGGTAGCCGTACCGGACAACCGGGCACAAACGATTTTCGGCCAAGATAGAGCGGCCATACTGGATTAGCTAATGCCCGGTCAATTTGCTCCAGCAGCGTTAACTCACCCTCAAGCCCCACCAGAAAATCGGCATCGGACAGGTAATAGCGGGTGGATACCACCGTACGCCTTTTAGAACTGTCTGCGGTAATGACATTTTCTGCCGTGTGGTAGTCGCTAGCCATCACACCCTCCCGGTCAGCCCGCACCCCCATACGAAGTTGCGAGAGATCATCTATCGGATCACTGCGTTTTCGTCCCAGGGCAGCACAAACCAGCCCTATCACACCACTCTTGGAGGGTTCAAGGTCTGTATCCCGTGTCGTATAGCGGCTACGCGTTCCCCACGATTGCATTGGGCCGGCAAGCCTTAACAGCAGCACGCTCATAGAGCTACCTCCATCACTTAGAATTTACTGCCTGTATAACTTTGTCAACCAGCCCATCAAGAGAGTCCACCTTATCCGTGGTCAGCGCTTTTAGGTTAGCATCTCTGAGCTGGCAGATAGCTCGGGCTTGAATGCCATTCTCCCCATAAAGCTTTGCCAGTCTCTCCCAATAGTCAACTAAGGCCTCTATAGAAGCAGTTATCAGGTCCTTGTCGCGGGAGGGACGCACCGGCTTGACGAAGGCGTTGGCCAGGGATGCCGGGGCACCGTTAGCCCGCACCACGGCGAAGATGGCTTCAGGCAGGTTCTGAGCCGCCATGGACGTTTGCTTACCCGTTGGAATAGCTACCACTGCAGCGCGGATGAAGGCCTCAACAGCACGCGTTGTCAGTTCCCAGTCCCTGTCCAGGTTTTCATCGAGCCGATCAATATCCACCAGGGTATAGCGATAGAAACAGGAGGAGTTGTAGCCCACTACACCTATCATGCCGGCACCGGGTTCCTCTTTAGGCTGCAAATCGTCCATGGCGGTATAGTAATCCAACTCCATAGCTACCCGGTTGGTTGAAATGGCATGAGCCACCTGGCAGGCGGCGTCAATATTATAGCCCGGATTCTCCGCTAACATCCGTCCAAAAAGGGCAATATCTGGTGAATGAGGCTTTGTCTTTTCAAATCCCCTCATGACTTTCTCGCATGTGGTGGCAAGGGCATCACCTTTGTCTTTCCCTGCATCCTTGCGTGCAGCCCTGGTGAGGTTATCCCATTCCTGCACGATTAGATTCCGCATACGTTCTACCTCATCCTTACCGACAAAGAGAAGCACCTTGGTCTTTTCAGGATTCTTACTATCAAAAGCGCTGAGGCGAGTAATGATGCCGGTTACTATGGCATCGGTCTCGGGGGCATCTTGCTTGTCTGATGGCAGGGCTTTCTTCAGTTGACCAGCAATAAGTTTGGTTCGCTTACCCAATTCCTGATTTAATGTATCGCGAAAGATGGGTTCCTCTCTTATGGCGCGTTTCAAGCACTGCGATGAAATACGGGCGCGGCGCTCGCCGCCGAATTCGCAGTCCTTGGGGGTATTGGTATCGTCCCGGTTCAAGCACGATGGTGGAAAGTTCTGTATAATGTGCAGTTCAACCTTCATTATTTAATCTCCTTTATTTCCCGAGTGGGTTTAATTTTACCTCAGATTTGAGCCCCGATTTAACTTTGGCATTCCCGAAAGCTCTCACCCCCAATCTGTCCTGAACTTTCTAGCTTCAATTCTGGTTTCGAAATCCCTAAAACCACTTCTATTGATGAACACCTCCTTCCTCTATGTTTTCAGTAACTGCGGATTGCCGCCAGAAGGCGCGTGCCCAGTCTCGCTGAACACGGCGATCCTCCCGCTCCCAGGCGAGGTAGTCCTTGAGCAGTTGACGCCAGTCAAGTGGAACCTCTTTGGATTTGAGCAGGCTGACTGCCTGACGCAGGTAGCCCGGCAGGTCTTCCTGCCGGGAGTTAAGCAGGGCAGTAAAGCGACCCTCCAGAGCTTCGGGTATCTTTTTTGCGCCTTGATCCTGCTGAACCTGTCTGGCCAAACTGGCAAATGAGTTTCCGAGATTGCCACTGCCGCCTGGCTGTGGGTGCCAGGCAAAGAGCGCGGCTACCACATAACAAGCGTCCTCACGCCATCGGGATAAACCGGAGGTCCAGGGCACGATGTAGCGGTACATCTCGGGGGTGGTGCCGGGGGGTTTACCCAGTCCGCGGCGCAGCACCGCCAGTGCCCCGCGGCTCTTGCTCCTTTCTAGTTCTTCCAGGAAGCTAATGAAATGGTCTATCCAGTTTGCTTCAGTCATTATTCATCTCCTTCGGCAGGACTTTATTCAATCGCGCACCTAAAGCACCACGAGCCGCAACCAGTGCCTTTAGGGTGCGTGCTGAGTGGTCCAGCCCCCTGGTGCCTTTCTGAAACGCCTGCCAGGCTGTCTGCCACAGAAGGTTCACCCATTTGTCAAGAGCCGTGTTCGAGTCATCGGGTATCTCCTTCATAATGCCATAAAAAGGCTGTTCCAGCTGGGACCAGAAAATACTGGTTACTCCCAGATGTTTAGCTATATTCCTGGGAGAGTCTTTATCATCCGCAAGACCCCTGGCCAGCACCCACGTAGCCGTAGAGAGCGCCTTGTCGGTGTCTTCAGCGTATTTAAGACACTCCGATAGGTCATCCAGGTACTGCTTGTTGTCAAAATAAGCCATTGGCAGGGGCAGGTGCTCGTGCCGCCAGAAATGGATTTTCGCTCGGCTCGTGGAGAGGCCAAGAACTGACAACTGATATGTGGCTGACCACGGAATGATTTCATTATCAGCCAAATCATTTAACCAATCCACTATCTTTGGTCGAGCCTGTTTACCCTCAAGGGATTGAAAGAGTGACAGGCTGTCGCGCCAGAGGGCCTTGTTTTCCTGGAAGGCAATGGCAGGCCAGGGGTCTTCTTTTGGCTTGGCTTGTTCATTCTTCGTGAATGCTATCATCGTTTCCTTCCCCAGTCGGTGATACCCATCCGGGAACTGGTTGCCCTTCATGATCACGACCCGCTTTATCACCGTTCCCCTTTCGTCCGCCTCCGGCTGGAGTCTGATCCGCCGACTTTGCCAAGTCAGCAAGTCTATGTAGCCATTTGGGCGGCGGTCCTCGGCTATGGTTTGCTCATCCCGTTCCCAGACGGGCATGTCCTCGCCTTCGGTGTCAAAGGGTTCGCCGTGAAGATTGAGCATCAAGGTTTCAAAGAGATTTGCCCCCCGCACGAGGGTTACTGCGCCCTTGACCACTGGGGCGTTGTCCGCCGACTTGTAGCGTTTGGGGTCCTGCCCTTTCTCCAGAGTAAGAAGGCCTCCAACAGCAAATGATTGGAAAGCAACCAGCAGGCGAGCGGCTTCAGCAGGAGAAATCGCTTTTGGGCTTGCTTCAGTTGTATGGTCAAATAAGGTCGCATTGTCACCAGATGCCAATTCATGGACAAGATTGGCAATAGGTTTCTGGTAGGAGTCTACCTTGCCTGTCTTAGGGTCTTGGTATGAAAGGGGCAGCGTCGCAGACTGATAGAAAGGATGTGCAGGATCAAAAAGGTTGAAACGATTTTTGCCGTTCCATATCCTGAAGTATTCATCCAGAGGCAGCGGGTCAAAATGCCCGGCCCGCCAGAGCTTTTGCCAGTCAGCCACAGACCGTGGCCCGAATACCCGGTGCAAAATGGCCAGGAGTAACCTGTGGAGCGAAGCTGTGACCAGGGGTGAAGCATCATGAAGCTCACGCAGGGTGTGGGCCTTGATAATGGCCTCCTGGATTCCCAATTCCTTCCTTTGTCCGTCTGAGGTAATACATGGCAGCCAGTGTTCTTCGATAAGGTTAAAGCTTGACATCGCTCATCTCCTTTCCCCCTGGGTTTTTTCTGCCCGAAGCCCTAACTCATCGTCCAGTGTTAAAAGGTAAGAGCCAACCTGACATTGTCGGTTCTCAAAAACCAGCCGTCGGTGATGTCTCAGTGGGGCTACCTTTTTCCACCGCGATGGGGTGTGGCAGTCGTCGCTTCTAATAATTTCGTGTAACAGCCCTTTCTGGGTAATAGTCAGTGATTGGCGGAGTAGATTCTTGATGTCCTGTTCCTGCGGTTCACCATCGATATCAATTCGCGAACCGGGATCTTCCGGATTCAGTAAACAACCGTCTTCACAGGCATGCAAACACACAACCCGTACCGATGGGCCGGTGAGGCGCGTTAGCGCTTGCAGGCTTTGGTGAAGCTCTGGGTCGTCCTCCTCAAGTTCCTTGCTGAATTTTCCCAGATATCCCGATGGAGTCTCACCAGTATCGGGCATGGCTACCAGATTGCTCTTTGCTTCGCGACATGCCGAATCCTGTTGCTTCGCTGTCTCTTGTTTGAGATCTATAGCGGACTGTTCCATCTCTTTTGAGGGCCACGAAGGTGAGGAATCAGCGTAGGTCTCTTCAATGATAGACTCAATATCCTGCGGTATTACAATAGTATCGCATTCTCTCAATAATAGATATGACCGGAGCAATACGTACTTATCATACACATACCCGGCTCCCTTAAAATCAGGTATTCCATCACTGTTGGTCTCGGGCATTCGCACCCAGAGGACTGGCTCCGCCATATTGCTGGGGCGTTTGTGGTGCTGGTGTCGATGGAGGCGTCCGGCACGCTGGATGACCAAGTCGGCGGGAGCCAGGTCGGTAATCATCAGGTCAAAATCTATATCCAGGCTTTGCTCAATTATCTGGGTGGAAACCAGAACTGCCTTGCCACTCCGCGGGCCATCTTTACCAAAGGTATCGAGCACCAGTTTCTCCCGCCACTCACGCTCAGCATAGGGATACCGGGCATGGAGCAACTGAACCTCTCCCTCGCCGAGAAAAGCAGCTTCTTTTAGAGTAGTATAGGTCTCCTGCGCCCGGCCAACAGTGTTACAGATTACCGCGATGCACCCTCCATCTGAAATTGCCTTTCTTACTATATTGACAACATTGTCCATCGCATCATCCATCCGCCGCAACTGTAATACATAGGGGCGTGAGGCAGCAAAGGCATTACCCCAAGTCTCACCATTTCCCAGACAGGTAATCCTGGGATAAGCTTGTTCAGGCAGTGATAGCTGCTTCCCGCCGCAGTAGGCTGCAAATAGGGCATGGCGGCGCTCCGCGGGCAGTGTTGCCGAGAGGAGTATTACCGGGCTGCCAAGGACAGCCAGCCAGCGTAACATTCGTTCCAGCAGGGTTGACATGTAAGTATCGTAGGCGTGCACCTCATCGATAATGACCGTCTTATTACAGAGCCCCAGGAGCCGGACAAAGAAATGGCGTGTCTGCAGAACCGAGATAAGAGCCTGGTCAATGGTGCCCACGCCGAAAGCGGCCAAGAGGCTCCGTTTTCTGTTCAGAAACCACTCTTCGGCAACGATACCCTCACCCCTCTCATCTCCCATTGAGGCTAGTCGAAGCTGTTGGAATTCCTCATTTAACCTTGAAGCACCGTGTATCAGTTGAAAGTTAGTCCGGATGTGGGGGTATTGTCGTTGCAATGCCTTTTTCACCCGGCCAAACATCTGATTGCTTGTAGCCTGGGTGGGCAAGGCTACATAATAGCCTTGATTGCTGTTTTCTCGGAGCCAGTGGTGAGCTAAGTAAAGAGCTGCTTCGGTTTTACCTTCTCCCATGGGGGCTTCAATAAGCACCATAGAGGGCTGCCGCTTAAGCCCCGTTAGAGAGATAACCTCCTCTTGAAGCGGCCTCAAGGCTGTTATTTCCGGAAAGAGCTGGTAAAATCCGGTGATGCTTGTTGCTCGCTGCAGATTAATCCATCCCAGCTTTTCCAGAGCATCTTTGGCTCTGAGCTGGGATTGCCTGGCGTAATCTTCCAGCGAGAACAGATTCGGTTCGTGGGGGAAATAGGTATCATTCGACCCGATCCAATCGGCAACCGAGGTTAAGGCGGCGAATATTATGAAGAACCAGTTGCTAGGCAGTCTTCCAGGACACAACGGTCTTCCCTGAGATATGAGTTCTTTCAATGTCCGTACCAAAGCTGTTCGTGCATCTGTCCACAGGCCGTCGCTGTCTCCGAGCGCACGGTAGCTGATATTTCTTATGTTTGTTGATGTGGGGAATATGCCGTGATGTCCGCCCAGGGCGGTGCTCATTGCATCAATGAATTCTCTGGGGGCATCGAAGCCATTGGACATGTTGCGTATCACCTTAGTAGTAATACAGGCGTGATAGGTCTCTCCGGCATGTCGATCAAAGCTAAATTCCAGTTTCTTCAATTCGCTCATTGCCAGCTCGCTTTTTTTCTGGAAGACCGGAGAGGCTTTCCCAATATCATGGAGACTGGCCCAGAAAGATAGGCAAGCGATGGCATCTGCTTCCAGGAGACCAAGCTCGTCTGACAGCCTTTGCTTTATGCCTGATTGAAGACTATGCTCCCACAAAGCCTGCAGGACAAAGGCAACATCCAGCATGTGAAACAGGAGTGGGTGCCGGGACTCGTGAGGTGGCTCTCCCTTCTTTTTGCCCCACAATAGAAATATAGCTTGCGGATCTAACATGCTCACATCCTTAATTCTGGCAGATCTGCCAGTAGCGGGGTGCTAAGGTGTATGCCGTCTGGGCTACGCCCCATCTTCTGGTCGTCCATAAATCTCCCACGACTTGCCGTCATATTGGGCAAACTGCTGCCTGAGTGAGGATGGCGCGGTTAACTTCAACATCGGGCCCCCAGCCTCGTATCCAGGGTGTTATCTCAAGAGTGCTCCTATTCTTAACCGTGAGGAGGCAGCCGCCGTCAGGCAGATCTTGAATTTCCTGAACGCTCTCCCTCAAACACTTGGTCAATCCCCCCACACACATAACCTACTATGGTGGTCAGTATTATAGCATAATTCTATCATATTGGGGCGACAAGTACAGTCGTTTTGTGGGGATGATTCTGGGGAAAAGCAACCTTGCCCGGAAATCTGTCCGCAAAATTGTGCATAGCTGCACAATTCGTCATATTGTTTTACCTGTTTTGCTACTCTTCGTCATCCTTCAGCTTTGACAGATAGACAGCACTG
>QLUI01000500.1 GCA_018725345.1 Bacillota bacterium
ACCTTAGATTGAGAAATAACCTTTTCTTTTGTCTTTTGAATCTAAGGTCTTGCGATGACCTTAGATTGAACCTTGGGCGAGAAAATCCAGAAAAATAGGGTTGACCCCATTTTAACCCCATTTTCAATCTAAGGTCTTGCGATGACCTTAGATTGAACCTTGGGCAAGAATTATATTTTATTTTTGATTTCTGGTCGCTAAAAGCGACCAATGGTTGACCCTTGGGCGAGAAAATCCAGAAAAATAGGGTTGACCCCATTTTTAATATAAGGTCTTGCGATGACCTTAGATTCAAATCTATGTGAGTTCAAATTCCATAATTCTCGTTTCTGCCAAGGGTTGAGGGTTGCGCGAGAATCAGTAAAAAAGAAAAAGTAATTAAATATTCCCCGGAGTGGCGATTAGCCAGTTGTCTACTATTACTATTTAGGTAAAATACACCGAACGCTGCTCCCGCCAGCTCGCCAAACACCACTTGTACGGACATCATCAACATTAAACCAAAAAGAAACAGATTTTCCCCCAATAGTATCACTCGACCACAAACTTCCACTCACTCCAACCATAAACAGTTCGCCACCATGAGCACCATGAGATGATCGCACGCCGCCGCTCGTTAGTCTTAGTGGACTCGCAAATGCTCCGGCTCTGTTTTGCTGTGTCCAACTCAATCTTTCCATTTCCCATTCTGCAGATGTAGGTATTCGCCACCCTGTTGGGCAAGGGTTATTAATACCAGCTACGCCGCGCCAAAGATTAGGATTTTGTGGAGACCGCCAGTCCCAGGGGTGGAGGTCCGGCGATAAAATAAAATTGCCGTGTCCGGGATTATCAGTGGTGGATAGAACGCTAGTGGTGGCGCTTGTCCTGTCTTGATGCAAATCGCTCAATCGTCCCCACTGGAATAAGTCGCCGTAAGCAAGAGAATCATTAAAAGCTGTAGCAACACGGCCAGCACCTAAGTTTCTGTCCATCCAGCATCTGCCCGCGCTTAATACAGTTCCATAAGTAACATAAACGCCTCTATAGGTAAAAGTGATGTTGTGACCGCAAGACGGTACTGACGCTATTAACCTCCAACTTTGTCCATTGCATCCTTCAAATCGTTCTGCGCCCAGAGTTGAAATATAACGTATGGCTCCGGCATTAGCTGCATTGCAAATATCTTGGGTTCCAACTCTTATGGCGCCTGCCACATCTAACCTTGTCTGCGGCGCCGTCGTGCCGATGCCGACGTTGCCGCCAACAATAAGATCGCTACCTGCGTGCAAAACTCCATCAACTCCTAAACCAGGACCGAGACTCAATACATTTGCTGGAAGAGCGGCATCTATTCTTTTGCTCCCTAAAAATGTTTGAGTAGTGGTGCTCACATTAATTGGCGCGGGTACATTGGCTCCCGGTGGAGCTGCTGTTGGCGGTGCCCATGTGGCAAAAACATAATACACAGCTAGACCGCTAATCGCGATTAAACCAATAACTAATGAAATTAATTTGTAGTTTAGTTTTTTCATAG
>QLUI01000501.1 GCA_018725345.1 Bacillota bacterium
GGTTTCAGACTCGGTGTTTATGGGGCGCAGGAAAATAGTTAGAAAAGCAGACTGGAGCAAAAACGATGAACAACGGTCTAACTGAAAAAGAACTGCTCGTCCGAGCGCGGCATTGCCCGGAGGCTTTTGGCCAGCTTTATAATCAAAACTATCCTGCGATACTTAACTATTGTCTGCGCCGGACCGGAGATGTGGAGCTTGCTCAGGACATTACCGCCGAAACCTTTGTTAAAGCGCTGAAAAATTTCGCTTCCTTCGAATGGCGGGGCAATTCCTTTTCTGCCTGGCTCTACCGCATAGCCGGCAATGAACTAGCCAGCTATTTTCGTAAAAAAACCTACAAAGCGGCTTCCCTGGAGCATCTGCATGAGAGTCAAGGATTTGAACCAGTAGCGTCTTACGAACTGGAAGCTGAAGTAGTTGCGGCGCAGGAAGAATTGGCCCGTCATCAGGAATTTTTGGCTTGCCGGCAACAAATCAGCCAACTTCCGCTCAAATACCAGGAGGTAATTGCGTTGCGTTTTTTTTCCGGCAAGAATCTTAAAGAGATAGCCGAAATTTTGGGTAAACCAGAAGGGACAGTCAAGTCGCTTTTGCATCGCGGTTTGAAAAGATTGCGAAAGCAGACAGAAAAAAATAAAAATACTGCAACCTTTTCCCCCCAAGATACGTTAATAAAGCAAAGGGTTGAATAAGATGAAAAAAAACAACACTGACAACAAAAAAATGGAGTCTATGCTGGAAAGTCTTAAGCTTCCCGAGGTGCAGATGCCGGCACACCAGGGGCGTTTAAGCGAAACCCTGCTTGCCTCCGGGTATTTCCGACAAGAAGACGCACCTTTTTCAACCCGCCAAAAAATTAGCAGAGGTGATAACATGAAACCCAAGGTATGGAAGCTTATTGCATCGTTTGCCTCGCTACTGTTAGCTGTGGGCGTCTACATGACTTTCTTTGCCGCCCCTCAGGCCGTAGCAAGCCTTGTCTTGCAGGTCAACCCAGCGGTAACCCTGACCCTTAGCGAAAGAAACACGGTTATTGACGCAGAGGGTTTGGATGCACAGGGAGAGTCGCTGCTGGCGGGACTAGACGTAACAGGCAAGCAGCTGCCGGAGGGCTTGCGCGTAATCGCGGAGGCATTGCGTGAGGCTGGTTTGCTGGAGGATGGACGCCGGGTACTGCTAGCGCTGCATCCGGTCGGGGGCAGACTGGGAGAGGCTGAGCTGACCGCCCTGACAGGTACTGTACGTCAGGCCTTTGACGGCTACGTCGCGGAGCACGGTCTGCCGGTAGATCTTGTCAGCGTTTCGCTTACAGCCGAGTTGGCTGCTGCCATCCGCGCCGCCGGCTTGTTGCCGGCCGACTATGTCGACCTAGTAACGGCGGTTGGATCCCCGATCGCCCTGCAGGCACTTAATCTGCAAAAGGAGCTAGGCCTTGACCCTGCACTGTTCAAAGAAGAATTTGGTACTATTGCAGCGGCATTGATTGATATGAAAGACGCGGGAATAGCCG
>QLUI01000502.1 GCA_018725345.1 Bacillota bacterium
TACCTTATTTGCCGACGATAAACCAAGCAAAGGGTGGAGGGCGGCTAGGCGCGGATAAATCATCAAAACTGCGGCAGCCATGCCAAGAGAAGCAAAAAGTGGCTTAACAAGCAGTTCCAGCGGACGTAAAGACATCCCTGTAAGCAATTGGACACGATAAAGATTCAACAGCGCCGCCACGCCAAAGCCGACCACAGTGCCGAGCGCGGCACCGCTAATATGTAATGCCGGCAGTGCAGTAAGATGCCAAGTCAGAATTGTTTTCACTGCTGCACCCCAAAGCATGCTTGTAACCGGAATCATTGTACGACCCAATCCTTGGAGAATAGCTGAGGTGACTTGAAACAGCGTGAGGAACACTACGCTCAGTGATAACACGGCCAGTGACCTGCCTGCTTCTGCATTCTGAAACAAGAGAATGGTGATTGGTTCAGCCAGCAGAAACAAACCGAAGGTCGAGGGCAATGCCAAAAGAAGCGTTAAGCGCACAGCAAGATACGACCGCTCCTGAATCAGTTTCTCTTTCTTGAGTGCAAGTGCCTCAGAAATTGCCGGAACAAGGGAAATCGCAAGAGCCACCGTTACAATGGTGGGAATATTGACTAGCGGGCTGGCCATGCCAGTAAGTTGCCCGTAAAGAGCAGTAGCACGGCTTGTGTCAAACCCGGCATCGTGCAATCTCTGTGGAACAAGAAATAAATCTACAATAGCGATTAGTGGCATCACCAGACTGCCCAGGGTTATAGGTATAGCTAGAGACACAATTCTAGGGATAATCTTATCCGCTTTTTCCCGATCTGGGATACGCTGGGAGCGTAGTTTACCGATGAATTCTTTGCGTTGGCGCAACGAAATGACTAAAAGCAGCGCCAAACCACAAAAGGCTCCGGCGGCGGCACCGAAGCTGGCTCCGGCGGCGGCAAATTCCAAACCGCTCGGCAAAAAAAGAGCGGCTAAAAGCAGTGCGCTAGCCGCACGCCCAAATTGCTCAACAATTTGTGAGAATGCGGTGGGAATCATTTGCTGCTGTCCCTGAAAAAACCCGCGATATGCTGACATCACCGTAACAAGGAAAATGGCCGGGGAAATACTAATCAGAGAATAATAAGCACGCGAATCCTGCGTAATCACTCTGGCAATAAAATCAGCACCAAAATAGAGGCTAAGAGAAACGACCAGTCCCGATATGGCTAATAAAGTTAAGGCGACACGAAAAATTTTATAGGCTCCCCGGTAATTTCCGTAAGCCAGATTCTCGGCCACCAACTTGGAAATGGCGATGGGAACGCCGGCAGTAGAAACGGCCAACAATGAAACGTAAACCGGATAAGCCATCTGAAAAAGGCCCATACCTTCGTCCCCAATCAGTGCCGCCAGAAAAATTCTAAAAAAGGCTCCCACAAAACGCACGGAAGCACCGGCAAGCGTCAAGATAGCCGCACCTTTAATAAAAGACTGTTTCGCCAAACTCTCACCTCAAGTCAGCAAACTTCAAATGCACAA
>QLUI01000503.1 GCA_018725345.1 Bacillota bacterium
GCTTATAAAATTTTATTATCTTTGTGTAATGTTTGTACGGTGGGATGATTTCGGCGCTTTCTATCCAGCTGGAGCCAGGGGCAAGAGCCCCCTGGCTCCCGCTTACTTCACCTCTCCATTGCCTTCCTCATCACTTCAAAGACATCGGTGTTATCCATGCGCCCGGAGACCCTTTCAGCGCCAGGACCAGTAGCCATAATCGGCACATCAACTGCGGTATGGTCCCCGCTGGTCCAGACACCATCGCGGTGAAGCCTCTGCACGAGCTCCATCGCCTCAGGTGTCAGGATGCCCGCCAACCCATCGAGGATTTCTTGATCACGACGATCGGCATTCCCGATTGGGATTTCGCCGTATGGGGGGAATTCGCCGACCGGCCATTCCACTGCCATGCCGCCGGTATCATGGTCTGATGTTACAATCACCAAGGTGTCGGGGTTTTTCCTCTGAAAGTCCAGGGCGACCTTTACTGCTTTATCGAAAGCCAGTGTGTCATATATCATCCTTTTTACATAGTTTCCGTGCTGGGCATGGTCGATCCTGGCACCTTCCACCATGAGGAAAAACCCATCCTCGTCCTGGCTGAGGTAACCAAGAGCGGCCTTGGTCATAGTTGCCAGGTGAGGTTCATGGGGAGCTTTATCTTCTCGTTCTAATTCATAAGTCATGTGGCACAGGGCAAAAAGACCGAGGAGCTTGCTTTTCTCCCCAAAGAGCGAAGCCATATTAAGGGCTGTTAGCCCGTCTTTGGTATAAATCACCTCATACCCTTGTCTCTGGGCGTCATCTATCAACCCGTCGTCAGCCTTTGCCTCCGCCTCGGTCAACCCCTGCTTCATAAGCCTCTCCACGGTTCTGTGAGATTCTTTCGCTGGGTCAGTAACAAAGACTGGAAATTCTTTTGCCTGATCATCAAGCCAATCTCGCAGGCCTCCGCCCATAATGACATCTACCAAGGAGCGGTAAATATAGTCGTTGGCGATGTCATCCCAATTGTCCCGGTCTTCGCTGCGGGCCCCAAAGGCAGCCGGGGTGGCGTGGGTTATCCGGGACGTGGTCACCAATCCAGTTGATTTCCCCATATTCCGGGCGATATCAAGTATGCTCCTAAGTTCTGTTCCGTCAGGCAGCATACCTAGCATACCGTTGTTTGTCTTATGCCCCGTGGCAAGGGCCGTTCCTGCCGCGGCGGAATCAGTAACCAGACTGTTCAGTGAATGAGTGGATATCCAGCCGTGGTGGGCCAGGGTATCCATAACTAAGTTCCCGTCCGGCCCGACTTTATAAACCCTTGCTGCTGTAACCGTGCTGAAGCTCATACCGTCGCCGATGAGCAGAATCACATTTTTCGCGGGCTCAGGACCTACGGGTGTTGGTGTCGACGCCACTTGTGCCGGACAGCCGGCAACAACTAGGCTGATGGCTAACAAGATTGGCACTAGTGTTAACAGTATTCTGTTTCTCCCTGATTTACTCCTCAGGTACATGTTGTCCTCCTTCAT
>QLUI01000051.1 GCA_018725345.1 Bacillota bacterium
CTGTTTGCTGCTCGGCAAATTTTATACATAAGAAGAGCAGGGCAATATTTAACCAAAAGAGGATGATTATTTTCGGCAGATAAATAATCACGTCTCCCATGCCTTGGGTAAGGATGCCGACTGTGACAGACAAGGAGGCCATCATCAAATATTTTAGCTCTTTGTTCCGGCAGGAAGCTATTGCCTTAATACCCCTTTTAAAATAACTGCCCAGTAGCCAGAAAAAAACAAATAAACCGATAATTCCTGTCTCCACCAAGATTTGGAGAAAGGAATTATGGGTGTGAAAAGGACTTTTTTCCCGATCCAACATATAAAGAGGATAGATCCTCATAAACGATTTATGGCCTAAGCCTACGCCTGTTAAAGGGAAATCTTCAATGATCCCCATGGACTCCTGCCATACCCTAAACCGGTAAGCGTTGGAAGTGTCCCGGGGACTGCCGATGGTGCTCAAGCGCTGCAAAAAAACATCCGGCAACAGAGCAACAGCCGCTAGCAGTACAATCAGAATCAAAATCAACATTCTTCTGTCTTTAAGCAAAGCAAAGACAAGCAGGCTCACCAGCAAACCTAACCAGCCTCCACGTGAAAAGGTGAGCAAAAGAGTCAAGCAAAGAATTGCAGTCAGCGCAAAATAGCTGAATTTGGCTGCAATTTTTTTTGTACCTAAAAACAAAGCGCAGGAAAGGGGGGTTAACAACACAAGATAGCTTGCTAATACATTAGGGTTGCCAAAAACAGAATAAACCCTGGTGCGGATAGCAGGATTTTGCTCAACGTCAACCCAGCCCGCAGGCAAAGGGGTGCCTACCAAGTACTGATAAATTCCGTAAAGAGCAACGAAGAAAGCCCCCAGCAAAAGAAAATTCAAATAACCTTTCAGCTCTTTTTCGTTTTCGATTTGATTTATAAGCACAAAAAAAAGAACGAAAGCAAAGAAATAAATAGCTAAATCTCGCAAGCTACCACTCAAATTAACGGAAGCCACGGTAGCTCCCACAGCAATCAACAAATATAGGACAATAGCAGGCTCAAGAGATAATGATTGCAACGCAAGACGCCTCTGGCGCAACCGTCTTAAACCAAAGGAAAGACCCACCAACCCCGCAAGTAAAAGCAATCCAATATTTGGCATAAAGGGCAACGCAAAAGCAAAGATAAACAAACCCCTGCTGGGATTAGAGAGTATTAAGAATCCCCCTAAAATAGCGGCTAATAGCGTTAGTGCCGTCAGCAGCGGAAAAAGATAAAAAAAACCGACAGCCAATAAACCTAGCAGAAGAAAGAGCAGAGAAAGATGGGAAATTAGATAACTGTAACTCTGGCAGCTTTTGCTTTTTTCCAGTGACTGATTAAGCAGGCTGGAAACTGCTCCCAAAAGCTTTTTAAACAGCTCTTGAACTAGTCTAAAGAGCAAAAAAAGCATGCTGTTATGCCAAAGTGAAAGAGAAACATCCTTTCGCCAAAAATTTTCACCCAAAACACTGCCGGCAAAAATCTTAGCGAAAAAAGCTGCCATCCCTTCCAACAAAAAAGCAGTTCTGCTGCCAGCATAACAAGCATCAAAAAGTAGTGTCGCTTTTTTTATGCCTTTTACAGTAGTGCTTGTTTCGTACATTAAAAACGCTCCTTTTTTCTCTAGTTCCCCGAAAAATTAACCTTTTTCAGCTAACTACTCCAATACTTCCACTCGCAAAATAGTTGTGGCAACCATGTAATCCCTGGCGCCAAGAACAATTCTGCTGCCTACGCGTACATCATGGGAAGCTATCCGAATGGCGTACTCCGATAGCTGAGCCCTTCCCTTTATAGACAGGATAACATCGAAGCGCTCAGGCACTTCAGACAGCATAACCTTGCCCTCTGCCGTATCGACAAGGCGGCGGTGGGGGACGGTCTCAACAGAAATGATTTCCCCAAAAGGAAGTCGGGCTGCGGTATCAATAAGAATGTCCCCTTTTTGGATGACATTTGTAGTATACTGACTGACATCGAATACGCGGCCCTTTAGTTGCACTGCATCGCCTTCTTGCTGAAAAATATCCCCGTTCTGCCGGGGGCCGTAAATTCTGTAGGCTCCGCCTAAAACTAAAGCTACCACGAAAATCAGGACGATTAAATCAATAATATTTATAAGGCCAAAAACCTTGCCCTTATCATCTACCAACTTCAACTGCTTCCTCCCCTTCCGTATTGCTCGTAGCTCTGTATATGTATTTCTGCTAAGCGGGCCAGAGAAAAGTTGTCCCGCGCATGATGAAAAAGTTTTTCGCCTAAAGTGCTCCGTAGTTTATCGTCGTCTAAAAGTTTAAGTGTTTGGCAGGCAAATTCTGCTTCGTCTCCGGCAGGAAAAAGAAAGCCTGTTTCCCCGTCCTTGACTAGCTGACTGATCCCTCCCACTGCAGAACTGACGATAGGTTTTTTAAACAGAGCCCCCTCTAAGAGCACATAAGGGAAGCTTTCAGTGTGCGAAGTCAGAGTATTGATATCTATCGCTTGGAAAAAACTTGGGGTATCAGAAATCTGTCCCGTAAAATGGACTCTATCCTTTAGTCCGAGCTTATCTCGCAGAGCAAAGAGCTTTTCCTTCTCCTCTCCCTCTCCGCCGACAATAAAATGGGTCTCAGGGGCTGTGGCCAAAATACGGCGGGCTCCAGCAAGGAAGATTTCATGTCCTTTAAGCGGATGGAGTCTGGCTAAAATCCCTACTAACTTTGCTTGAGCAGGAATGGCAAGGTTAAATTTTTCCAGAAATTCTTGCCTGGCTACCGGTTTTATTTGCGCGTTAAAATCAAGACCGTTATAAATTACAGTTATTCTTTCTCGAGGGAATCCCCGGGAAAGCAGCATTTCCTTGAAGGTGTCCGAAACAGCAAAATAACCATCAAAGGTATTTAAAGCCAGAGCATTAAAGGTGGCATAGACTCGCTGCTTATAAAGGTTGTGACGAAAATCCAGTTGATAGTCGCTGTGGATGGTGGTAACAGTCGGCATTTTATAAAGCTTTTTAGCTAGGGCGCCATAAAAATTGGCCCGGGGTCCATGGCAGTGAAGCAGCTGATAGCCTTCTTCCTTAAACAGATGCCCTATCTCCCATGCGGGGCTTAAATGGTAGCGTTTCTTCTGTAACAACGTTCTGGCATCTAAGCCCATCTCCCTAGCCTGACGGTAAAACTCACCTTCCATAAGACAGGCAAGCGTAATCTGCAGCTGTTTTTGCAATTCCTTTACAAGGGAAAGGACATGTGTCTTGGAGCCGCCCTTTTCGCCACCGCTGATGAGGTGCAGTATTTTCATTTATGATAGTTCCTTTTTAGACGGGAAAAACTCCCCCAGGGTGGCCAGCAAAAAGCCTGCCCGTTCCCAAGTCACCCGCTCCAACACACCCCGGGTATCAAAAACAACTGGTTTGCGTAATAGCTGTGCTGCCTTGGCCGGTTCAAGAGAGCGATAATCATGGTGTCCGACCAAAAGCAACAACAAATCTGCCCCCGCCAACGCTTCCTCTAAAGGGAGCAAATGTTCATCTTGAGCCAGCGGGTCATGGACTGCGACAGTTAAGCCCCTTTCCCTGAGGAGATAAATGATCTCCAACGCCGGGCTCTCTCGGCAATCAGCCACATCTGCTTTATAGGTCATTCCCAAAACGGCAACCCGTGGGCTAGGCACACCACTTAGCAGTTGTTGCACCCGATTAACCACATACTGAGGCATTCCATCGTTAATCTCCCGGGCTATCCGAATTAGTCGCGCCAAGGAGCCGGCCTGTTCCACAATAAACCAAGGATCCACAGCGATGCAATGTCCACCCACGCCGGGGCCGGGTTGGTGGATATTTACGCGAGGATGGTTATTAGCAAAGCGAATCGCTTCCCAGACATTGACGCCGGACTGTTCCGCAATCAGGGCAAACTCATTTGCTAGGGCAATATTCACATCACGGTAAGTGTTTTCCATCAACTTAGTCATTTCAGCAGTAGTGGAATCTGTGAGATAAATATCTCCCCTTACAAAGGAAGCATACACTTCTTTGGCGGCAAGAGCCGATGCATGATCCACTCCGCCCACTACCCGGCTATTATGAATCAACTCTTCCAAAATTCTTCCGGGCAGCACCCGCTCTGGACAAAAAGCTAGTCGCAGCTCTTTCCCAATCTCCAACCCTGTTTTCTGCAAAATGGGCACAAGTAGATCCACTGTGGTTCGCGGCGGCACTGTGGACTCCAGAATAACCAGATTTCCTTTTTTTAAATAAGGCAAGAGCGACTCAGCTGCACTTCTAACAGCAGACAGATCCGCTTTTTTTTCTGCTGTAAACGGCGTTGGTACTGCAATAATAAAGACATCAGCCACTTCGGGGAGCGTGGCAGCACGCAACCTGTCCTCCGCTATGGCTTTAGCCACTTTATCTGCCAAATTAAACTCGCTGATATGGCTTTTCCCTTGGTTAATTCTAGCTACCACCGCTTCGTTTGTATCAACGCCTACCACATTGTAGCCGTTGTCTGCCAACACCGTGGCAGTAGGCAGGCCGATATAGCCCAGCCCGATTACACACACCTTTTTCATTACCTATCTCCCTCCTGCTTAAGCATGCCCAATTTTCTGCGTAGTACTAAGATCACAAACTTAGGCAAAGCCGACATGCGCAGAATGCGGCTAGGCTCTAGGAAAATGCGGTAACTCCACTCCAAACCGGTCTTTTGCATCCAAACGGGCGCTCTTTTCTTCCTGCCACTAAGCACGTCAAAACTGCCGCCCACGCCCATACATACAGGCACGCCCAGCACAAACCTGTTATTCACAATAAACTGCTCTTGCCTCGGGCTACCCATGGCCACAAACAAAAGGTCGGGAGCAGCAGCACGTATTTTTGCCACCACCTGTGCTTCTTCCTCTGCTTTATAATAGCCGTGATGATGGCCCGCCACTTGCAAACTAGGATATTTAAGCTCCCAATCATGAGCTACCTCTTGGCTTACGCCGGGAGGTGCGCCTAGCAAAAAAATCTTCCATCCCCGTGTTGCCGCCTCTTTTACCAGCAACGACAAAAAATCAACCCCCGTCACCCGTTGAGGGAATCGCTTACCCAAAACTTTGCCAGCCCATAAAACACCGATACCGTCCGGGATAAAAAGATCAGCTTGCAACAAAAGACGGCGCAGCTTTTCATCGGAAAGCGCCTTCATAATTTTCTCAGGATTGATGGCTAGAATCCATGACCTTCTGCCAGTAGCCACACTTTCTGTTACCCAGTCCACAGCATCCTGATATGTTAAAGCATTTACTGGTATGCCAAAAATTTCATGTTTTAGCATTAATTCACATCTTTCAGCAAACTTCAGTGTCAAACAACAACGTCATTATACACTAAACAAATAAGAGAATCAATAATTGGCAAAAGGCGGAGAGTAAAAGGTATCTCCAGCTTTCACTGCTGCTCAGGGCTCAAATTTTAAGATAAATACAATTAAGTGCTGCGCCTAAACTCCCTGAAAGTTACAATAACCAGTGTCAGCGCCGTTAACGGCATTGTAAAAAAAAGCATAGCGCTACCAAAAAAAGGCAACGCATCGTGTTGGGCAGAGGCCAAAAAAAGGTGAACTCGTTATTTCCCTGAAGCATCTTTCTTCTTTTTAGCAGCTTCTTCATAGGCAAGCAGTATCCTCTGCGCCATTGTCGTGGACGAAATTTTTTCAACCTCCTGAAGAGCTCTCTCTGCCATCGCCCGTCTTAATCCTTCATTGCTCAGCAACTGATCTATTCGGGCGACAAACAGCTCCAGCGATAAAGGGGTGAGGAAGCCGTCCACACCGTCTGTAACCATTTCAGCAGCTCCCAACGCTTTAACGGCCACGGTAGGGACGCCAGCCGCTTTTGCTTCACCAAGCACCAACCCTTGTGTTTCTGTTGTAGAAGCAAAGACAAACAAATCAGCGCCGGCGAAACTGTCTACCACGCGCCGACGTGATAATTTGCCGGTAAAGAGCACGTCGGGCAAACCCATTTGCACCACTTCCTCCTGTAAAGCTTGGCGATCTGGTCCTTCGCCTACGATTACCAGTTTTGTGTTGGGATGTTTCTTGCTGATTGCGCTGTAGGCTTTAAGCAAAAAACCCACATTCTTTTCTTTCCCTAGGCGCCCCAAATGCAGCAGGATTTTCACATCGGCTGGGATGCCATACTCACGACGCAACCAAAGACGATCGGGCGCAATAAATTCTTCAATTTCAATGCCTGTGGGAATAGCTTGCACAGTCGGCTTAATCCTGCCTGCCACAATCTGACGGATTACTTCTGTTGGAGTGATCACAAGGTCGCAACGGTTACAAAAATTTGTAGCATGATGTAAAACCGCTTTGCGAGAGATGTCCTTGGCAAATGGCAGGTAATGCACATACTCGTCATACATGGTATGGTAAGTGAAAACAAGCGGAATATCATAGCGTTTTGCACAACGGGAACCTAGCAACCCCATGGTAATTGGCGAGTGCACATGGATGACATCTAGGCAAAGTTTTTTGACTGTTTTACTTAAGTGGAGGGGAAAAGGCAGTGCAATGGGATATTCGGGATATACGGGAGGGCGCACAGACGCAAAACGAAAAACGCCCAACTCTTTTTCATAGATGGGATAGCTGGGAGCAAAGATATAGACTTCATGACCAAATTCAATCAGTTTCCTTGCCGTTGTCTCAATGGAACGGACTACTCCACTGGTATACGGTTTATAACTGTCGGTAAACATGCCAATCCTCACAAAAAATAACCCCCCACGAGCCGGCCTAAAAGAGAACCCGTAGTACTTTGAATCAAATTACTTTCGTTTTAAGCTAATAACATAATTTCGACAGAGGCAAAAAATAACCTCCCAAGGCAATGGAAAATTTACAGAGCGCCTTTTCCTCCTTCTGTTAACAAAACTAATCTTCACAATTTCTCTATGGAAGGAAATGCCCTGGCGAAGGTAAGTGGCCCGCAAAAGCGGGCCACTTACCTTCGCTGATAATCTGTACAACGTCCGTACACTTCAAACAGGTAAACCAACATTATTAAAGCAATAGCCAAATCACCAAACATCCGATACGTGCGGCGCAAAACTTCCAGGCCCGCAGCAAAGCTCTCTGCCGACCGTCAAAAGCAAAGCACCCAAACAAAGTAGCAAGAAAATTAACTACCTTTTTTTCATTATGTACATCCTCCTTTAGTTCGCCATCAATTTCTAAATAGTAATATTCTTATTTACTAAAAATTATGCCAGTTACCTAAACCCAAATCAAGACAGGCTCAAGGGGAAATCCCCCCGGAGCGTCCCTCTTGCATAGGATCGTTGCTTCCCTAAAAGAGATAGTTTTCTATGCAAAAAAAGCAGCTTGCTGCGTTAATAGCTCAATATGCGCAGCACTGCTCCTTAATAAATCATTTTCCCCCGCACAAAGGCATCTGTTTGCTCACAGTGCGGCGCTGTAAAAATTTGCTCTGTAGCTCCTGCTTCCACCAGCTCTCCCTGACAGAAGAAAATGGTATCATGGGTAAGTCTTTGTGCTTGAAAAAGATTATGGGTCACAAACAGTACCGTTGTCCCGCAATCTTGGTTTAGTTGCACCAGCAGCCGCTCAAGCAACTCCACGTTTGCCGGGTCCAGGTTTGCGGTAGGCTCATCCAGAAAAAGAATTTCCGGCCGTAAAACTACAGCTCTGGCAAAGGCAAGACGCTGTGCCTCTCCACCGGAGAGAGTATTTGCTCTCTGCTTTCTCTGTGTAGCCAAACCGATAGTTTCCAAGATTGTTTCTACCCTTTTTTTAATTTCCTCAGCCGGCAGTTTGCGAGCCCGAAGCCCATACGCCAGATTATCATAAACAGACATCTCCAGCAAAAATGATTTTTGAAAGACCATGGTCATTTTGCGGCGCAACGCCATAACTTCCGCTTTAGCCGTAGGCACTATGCGGTCATAATAAAAAATATCGCCCCTGCTGGGTGGCTCCAGCAGGTTGAGAATGCGGAGCAGTGTACTTTTACCGGCACCACTAGGTCCAATTATGCCAGTTA
This sequence comes from Bacillota bacterium, assembly GCA_018725345.1. Taxonomy (GTDB): domain Bacteria; phylum Bacillota; class Dethiobacteria; order Dethiobacterales; family Dethiobacteraceae; genus GPS1B09. The sequence continues at coordinate 8,056 of QLUI01000051.1, forward strand.
TATATCCTCTTCGCACAACGGCCTCCGCCACACGGAGCACCTCTTTGCTCCCATATAGTTTGCTGAGATTGTTGACTTTAATAATGCTTGAATTAGTCATCTCTTCCTCCCGACTGCAAGCTGTAAAGTCCGGCATTGACCGCAAAAGAAATAGCCAAGAGAATAATTCCAAGCGCCATGGCAAAAGTAAACTCACCTTTACGCACTTCTAAGACTATGGCGGTAGTCATTACCCGTGTCTGACCTTCAATATTGCCACCCACCATAATGACTGCCCCAACTTCGGCCACCGCCCTCCCGAAACCGGCAATAATGGCACCTAGGATACCATAACGTGACTCTTTGACAATTGTCCATAATATCAACTTTCGTTCCGCCCCCAGAGAGAGCAGGGTGTCGACTGCTTCTTTACCTTTTGTGCGGACCGCGACTGAAGTGAGTCCCATGATAATTGGCAAAGTCAGCAGAAGCTGGGCGATAATCATGGCTGTGGGCGTAAAAAGCAGTTCCAGCGGACCAAAAATCCCCCGCCGCGACAAGAGCATATAGACGATCAGTCCACCCACAACGGGAGGCAAGCCCATTAATGTATAGATAATGCGCTGCAGCCATCGCACCTTAACGGCCGGTTGCAGCCCTAACCAAGTGCCTGCCGGTACACCCATAAGCGCAGCTAAGGTAACTGCGCTTCCTGAGACGTATAACGTAAGTAAAATGATCTGAGAGAGATTGCCATCAAGAGGAAAAAGCAAAGAAAACGCTTGTTGCACTGCCTCAACCATCGAGAACTCCTTTACTGTTCTCCAAAACTTATCAGAAAGAAAACAGACTAACAGTCAGACAAATTTCAAAGCGCGATTTTTCAACCGGCAAAATGACTGCAACTTCCCCTCTCTCGCTATGCATATATTTGTACAACGAAAGTAACATGAGGAAGCTATGTTGTCAATAAGCATAAAAAAGACGTTTTGCGTTTTTTGCATGCGACGCGTCATTTTTATCCGCTAGGGGTTGCCACCCCGCAGGCGGCATGAC
>QLUI01000052.1 GCA_018725345.1 Bacillota bacterium
TTAAGCTTTGGCAGATCGGTCAGATCTGTGATGAAGAGAAGATAAAAATAACTCGCTGCCAACTAGGCTGCTTCTAGGAGAACGAAATGCTGACAGTGCTAAGTGTGGCTGAGGCGAAAGAAAAAATTTTGACTGCTGTGCTAGCTAGGACAGAGCAAGAACCGGTTTTGCTAACGGCTGCCACAGGGCGCACGTTGGCTCAGCCTGTAGCGGCAGAGGAAGATTTGCCGTCGTTTGCTCGTTCCACTATGGATGGCTTTGCAGTTAGAGCGCAGGATACTTACGGGGCCTCAGAGGCTATGCCGGCGCTTTTTGATGTAAAAGGAGAAATTTTAATGGGCCAGGCGCCGGAAGTAGCGCTGGCTCTTGGACAGGTACTGCGGATTTCCACAGGTGGTATGCTGCCGGCAGACAGTGATGCGGTGGCAATGGTGGAGCACACTGAAATGCTGGGTGGTAATATTATGGCGCTGAGCATTCCTGTAGCGCCCGGTGAGAATATTATTGTCAGGGGTGAAGATCTTCGGGCAGGCGAGGGTATCTTGTCTCCGGGACATGTGCTAAGGCCTCAGGATATCGGCATTCTGGCAGCACTGGGACAGATGCGGGTGACTGTGGCAAAAAAACCGCGGGTGGCTATTTTTTCAACAGGGGACGAACTGGTAATGCCGGATGCGGTGCCTAAAGCAGGCCAAATTCGGGATATTAATTCATACATGCTCTCTTCCTGGGTAGAAAGTTGTGGGGCGGTTGCAGATCTTCGCGGTATTATTCCGGACAATAAAGACGCTTTGATGGCTGTTTTACAGAGAACTGGTGCCTATGATTGTGTTATCCTTTCCGGAGGCAGTTCGGCTGGGGCACGCGATTATACAGCAGCATGCATTGATGAACTGGGGAAACCGGGAGTGCTCTTTCACGGTGTTTCGATGCGCCCGGGGAAGCCGCTGATTTTTGGTGTGGTTAACGGAAGGCCGTATTTCGGCTTGTCGGGCAACCCTACGTCTGCCATGGTAGGATTTTTGCTCTTGGTACGTCCCTTGCTTTGGCAAATGCAGGGAGCAACCGAACTACTGCCGTTGCTGCGTGCTAAAGTGGAGCGGAATCTGTCGTCTGCGAGCGGCCGGGAGGATTTTGTTCGCGCTTCGTTGTATGTTCAGGGAGACGAACTCTGGGCCCGTCCCATTCTGGGGCAAGCGAACCTGGTTTCTACTGTGGTACGGGGAAATGCAATGCTTCGCATTCCGCAAAATTGTGAAGGGGTAGAAGCCGGAGAGTCGGTGGAAATATTGTTAATCTAAATTGCTATTGCTGAGGTGAACTTTTTTGTTGGAAAAACGGAAACGCTATCTACATAACACTCCTGTAGCTGAAGCCAGGAAGCTTTTCCTTGACCGACGGTGGGGCATGACACAAGAAGAGATTCTTCCGGTTGCAGCAGCAGTGGGGAGAGTGACATCGAAAGCCGTTTTTGCTAAAATGTCATCGCCCCATTTTCATGCTGCGGCAATGGATGGGGTAGCTGTGCGAGCGGCGGATACGGAGGGAGCCAGCGAGACTGCTCCTAAGCGTTTGCTTCTGTTGAAACAGGCTTTTCCTGTGGATACAGGGAATGCGCTCCCTGTCGGTTGCGATGCGGTGATTATGGCGGAAGACCTTTTCGAGCAAGGGGAAGTAATTGAAATTATGGCTGCGGTAGTTCCATGGCAGCATGTCCGCCCCATTGGCGAAGATATTGTGGCTACGGAAATGTTGTTGTCGTCTGGTCATCGCTTAGGTGCTGTCGATGCGGGCGCACTGCTGGCCGGAGGGCAAACCGACGTGGCAGTACGGCAAAGGCCCAAAGTGGCTATTATCCCCACCGGGAATGAGTTGGTTGCAGCAGGAACAAAACCAAATCCAGGTCAGATCATCGAATATAATTCCGTCATCTTTGCTGCCTTAGTGGAAGAGTGGGGGGGTGAGGCTCTAAAACAGGAGATTGTTCGGGATGATTTTGAGTTGCTTAAAGAGGCGGTGCTCAATGCGTCGCGGGTAAGCGATGTTGTGCTGGTCAATGCGGGTTCCTCCGCCGGACGTTGGGATTATACTGCTGACGTGTTGGCACAGCTCGGAGAAGTGCTGATCCATGGGGTGGCTGTTCGCCCGGGGAAACCGGTTATCTTAGCTGTTGTGGCAGGCAAGCCGGTGATTGGCGTGCCGGGCTATCCTGTTTCGGCGGTGGTGTCATTAGAGCTTTTTCTCAAACCCTTGCTCTATGCTCTCCAGGGGCAGCAAGAACCTAAAAGGTCTATGCTCCAGGCTTCTTTCTCCCGGCAGTTCACTTCCTCATTGTCTGCGGAGGAGTGGATTCGTGTCAAAGTAGGCTGTGTGGAGGAGCGCTATGTGGCTACACCCCTGGCAAGAGGGGCAGGCGTAGTAACCTCCTTGGTAAAAGCCGATGGGATTGTTCGTATCCCTCAACAAAAGGAAGGGCTTGTGGCCGGCGAATCGGTGGCTGTGGAACTCTTGCGCCCACTGCTAAATATCGAACGAACAATAATCTGCAGCGGCAGTCATGATTTAACATTAGATATTTTGGGCGATCTGCTGAGTCAGCACTATCCTGGATTTTCTTTGTCGTCTGCCCACGTAGGCAGCACAGGAGGGATTATGTCTTTGCGGCGCGGCGAGGCACATTTGGCAGGTATCCATTTGTTACACGAAGAAACGGGCCAGTATAACATTCCTTTTTTACAGCAGTTTCTCCCTAATGTTCCGCTGGTGCTTGTGACGCTGGTCGAACGGGAGCAGGGGTTAATGGTTCGCCCTGGCAACCCGAAGGGAATCAGCCGGATTGCCGACCTGACCAGGGGAGATGTATCTTTTATCAATCGCCAGCGCGGCGCCGGAACCAGGTTACTGTTGGACGCCTGTTTGAGAAAAGACGGCATTGCTCCGGAAGCCATCAACGGCTATCAGCGAGAAGAGTATACTCACTTGGCGGTGGCGGCTGCAGTGTCAGCCGGCTCAGCCGATGTGGCTCTTGGCGTTTTCGCGGCGGCGCAAGCACTGGAGCTTGATTTTATCCCGCTGGCTAAAGAACGCTATGATTTAGCTATTCCCGCCAAATTTTTTGCTGAAGATAAGCTGCAAAAACTGTTAGGATTGATTCGCTCTGACCAATATAAGTTTGCTGTAAAAGAACTTGGAGGCTATCACACTGAAAAGACAGGCGAAATTGTCCGGCAAGGAGAGTGACTGGTTATGCAGTCGTTTCGAGTAGCCATTTTGACTGCAAGTGATAAAGGCGCCAGAGGGGAACGTCAGGATGAAAGCGGGCTTGTCATTAGGGAGATGGTGGAAGCTGTCGGCGGCAGCGTGGTCATTTATGAGGTGGTGCCTGATGAGTTTAATGTTTTGCGTGACAAACTAGTGGCATACACTGATGATTTGCAGCTTCATTTGGTGCTGACTACAGGCGGAACAGGATTAAGTCCACGAGACAACACACCGGATGCCACACTGGCTGTGATAGAAAAACAGGTACCCGGTATCGCGGAAGCCATGAGAGCCTACGGCCTGCAAAAAACGCCGCATGCCATGCTTTCACGCGCCGTCTGCGGAACTAGGAACGGAACCTTAATTGTGAACTTGCCTGGCAGTCCCCGTGCAGTACGGGAAAATCTAGGCGTTATCCTGCCTGCCATCCCCCATGCTCTGGATGTGCTTTGCGGGCAGACTGGCGAGTGTGCAAATTTGCGTAATAATGATGCATAATATCTTGTCAGGGGAGCATACTATCTTTTGTTGAAAAGGAAAAATTAGAGAAAAGAAGAAAAAAAGCGATATATTGAGCTAATCAAGGATAAATGTCATTATTTGCAAGATAATTCCCTGCATCATAGTTGCATCATTTTCTATTATCGTATATAGTCGTTAATGTGGTAATTAGCACTCGCAAGCAGTGAGTGCTAAAAGGAAAAGATCAATTTTAAAAAGGAGGTCAATCCATGAATATCAAACCATTATCAGACCGTGTTGTGATTAAAGTGTTGGAGGCTGAAAAACAAACTGCCAGCGGCATTGTTTTGCCTGACAAGGCTAAAGAGAAGCCGCAAGAAGGGGAAGTTATGGCAGCCGGAAACGGCCGCATTTTAGAAAACGGTACCCGTGTAGAAATGGATGTTAAAGTTGGCGATCGAATTCTTTTCTCCAAATACGCTGGCACCGAAGTTAAGCTGGAAGGCAGCGAATACCTGATTATGCGTCAGGAAGACATTCTTGCTAAATTGATCTAATCGTGCTTAAAGTTTAATCAAATAGGAGGTAGAGAGATCTATGGCAAAACAAATTATGTTTCGCGAAGAAGCTCGTCGCGCCTTGGAAAAGGGCGTTAACCAATTAGTGGATACAGTAAAAGTAACTCTTGGTCCTAAAGGTCGCAATGTCGTGCTGGATAAAAAATTTGGCAGTCCGCTGATTACAAGTGACGGCGTGACTATTGCCCGTGAAATCGAGCTGGAAGACCCATTTGAAAATATGGGGGCCCAACTAGTCAAAGAAGTGGCCACTAAGACCCAAGATGTGGCCGGTGACGGGACGACTACAGCCGCACTGCTTGCTCAAGCCATTATTCGCGAAGGGATTAGAAATGTCACAGCCGGCGCCAATCCGATGGCTATTAAGCGCGGGATTGAAAAAGCCGTGAAAGTTGCTGTTGATGAAATTAAGTCCCAGTCTAAGCCTGTCGAGACGAAAGAAGCCATTGCCCAGGTAGCGTCCATTTCAGCAACAGACGAAGAAATCGGTCGTCTCATTGCTGAGGCTATGGAAAAAGTAGGCAAGGATGGCGTAATCACCGTTGAGGAGTCCAAAGGATTCACCACCGACCTGAATGTGGTGGAAGGGATGCAGTTTGACCGCGGTTACATTTCTCCCTACATGGTTACAGATGCGGAAAAAATGCAGGCCGTTCTTGATGAGCCTTTCATCATGATGACAGACCGTAAAATTGGCAACATTCATGATGTTCTCCCGATCTTGGAAAAAGTGGTTCAGTCCGGTCGTCCCCTGCTGTTGGTAGCAGAAGATGTCGAGGGGGAGGCACTGGCTACTCTTGTGGTTAATAAGCTGCGGGGCACTTTTAATTGCGTAGCTGTTAAAGCACCCGGTTTCGGAGATCGTCGCAAAGCCATGCTTCAAGATCTTGCCATTCTAATCGGTGGTCAGGTAATTTCCGAAGATTTAGGGCTGGACATGAAAAATATTGAAATTGCCATGCTTGGCCGTGCCCGTCAGGTTATCGTCAGCAAAGAAGATACCGTCATTGTGGGCGGAACAGGCGAAGCCGCTGAAATTAAGAAGCGTATCAACCAAATCCGTGTGCAGATTGAAGAAACAACTTCTGAGTTTGACAAAGAGAAGCTGCAGGAGCGTTTGGCCAAACTGGCCGGCGGAGTGGCCGTCATTGAGGTTGGCGCAGCTACTGAAGTGGAAATGAAAGAGAAGAAACTACGCATTGAAGATGCTCTTTCTGCTACCCGTGCTGCAGTAGAAGAAGGAATTGTTTCCGGCGGAGGCACCGCCTATATCAATACTCTGCCTGCTTTGGATAAGATTCAGGCAGAAGGTGATGAAGCGACAGGCGTAGGAATTATCCGCCGCGCATTAGAAGAGCCGGTTCGACAGATTGCCATTAACGCCGGATTGGAAGGCTCCATTATTGTGGAACGGGTAAAGTCGGAAGCACCCGGAGTGGGCTATAACGCTGCGACTGGTGTCTATGTAAATATGGTTGATGCCGGAATTGTAGACCCTGCGAAAGTGACGCGCACCGCGCTGCAAAACGCTGCCAGCATTTCCGCCATGTTTTTAACTACCGAAGCAGTTGTAACTGATAAGCCTGATGAGAACAAAAATTCGGGCATGCCGCAAATGCCTCAAATGTAAGCAGACAACCCAATAAAAAAAAAGAAGCCTCGCGCTTGCGAGGCCATTGAAAAACCTATGGTTTATAGTTAGGAAATTTAACGGATTGTATCAAAAAGGACGGTTTGGGATTTATTTTTGACCCAAAACCGTCCTTCTTAATGTAATTGAAAGGCGGATGTTACAATAGATAGAGAGGTTTAGGGGTAAAGTAAATATGGAACCCTGCCCTGCGAGGTTTGAAGAAACAGCCTTGCGGGGCCAATATATAATTGTTGACATCTCGGGATATTTATAATATAGTACATTACAGCAGTAATGTACTATATTAGTTTTTTGGAGGTGTGCCATGAAGCTGGATGCCGACGCAATGAAACCTATCTACGTGCAGATAGCGGAATGGCTGGAAACGGAAATTCTGGCGGGAAACATAGGCGGTGACGAGAAGATATACTCACAATACCAGCTGGCGGAGATGTTTAATATCAATCCGGCCACCGCCGCCAAGGGGCGTAGTATCCTGGCCGATGAAGGCATCCTGTATAAAAAGCGTGGGTTGGGCATGTTTGTCTCACCGGGCGCGAGGGAGGGGATACTGCGCAAGCGCAGGGATGAGACGCTGAAGCGGCTTATTTTTGAGCTGGTGCTGGAAGCAGAGCGCTTGGGTATTCAGGAAAATGAGCTGACGGACATGATTCGTCAGATGAAAAACGGCTTGAGGGGGGAAATGAAGTCATGAACGCGGTGGAGTGCCGAGATCTGACCAAAGCGTACGGCAGCTTAAAAGCGGTTAATAACCTGTCTTTTGTCCTGGAGGAAAATAAAATAACCGGTCTGATCGGCCGAAACGGCGCCGGCAAGACCACACTCTTAAAGGTCGTAGCCGGATTCCTGCAAAAAACGGCGGGGGAGGTGAGAGTCTTTGCGGAGGATCCGTTCAACAACCTAACAGTATCGGCCAATGCGGTCTTTATTGACGACAATATGGCTTTCCCGCAGTCCCTGTGCCTGGATGATCTCCTGCATGCGGCTGCAAGCTTTTATAAAAACTGGGATATGGGCCTGGCCAGGGGTATGCTCGACTATTTCTCCCTTAATCCGAAGCAGTATTACCATAGGCTTTCCAAGGGTATGAAAAGCATTTTTAACGTGGTGCTGGGCATTTCCGCCCGCTGCCCTCTGACCATCTTCGACGAGCCGACCACGGGCATGGACGCCGGAGCAAGAAAAGACTTTTACCGCGCCCTCCTCAAAGACTACTTGCGGCATCCCCGTACCGTCCTACTCTCCAGCCACCTTTTGCATGAAATCGAGGATATTCTGGAGGATATCCTGCTGATAAAGGAGGGGAAAAAGCTTTTGCACATGCCGGCATCCCATCTCAGGGAATATGCCCTGGGCCTCAGAGGCAAAAGCAGCCTGATGGAAGACTTGGCTAAAAGCCGTGAAGTCATCCACCAATATTGCGCGGGCGAAGACTATGCCTACCTGGTGGTTAAAAATGATCTTACGGAACAGGAACGCCACCAGGCCAGGCTGGCCGGGGTGGATATCACCGCCGTAGCCGCAGCAGATTTATGCGTCTACCTGACAGCCGGGAAGAAAGGAGGCATTGACAATGTCTTTAACAAAAACCAGCTTGTTTAATGTGACAAAGACGCAATACCAGTACAAGTTAAAAGCATATATCGGGCTTTTCGGGGCGCTGGCAGCCGTTCAGGCTATGGCTGTACTATTTTCGCTGGGGGGTTTGGATAGTGCGGGTATGGGCACCAGCAACATATTTTTTTCCATAAAAATGTTTTCCAACGAGATTATCGTTTGGTTTACATTCTTCTGGGCATTTGTCGTGTCAGTCATACTGACGACCAATGGTTACAGGGATGGTGACGCCGTGTTTGTATCAAACCGGCTAAGTAGCAATCTGGCCAACGGAGCATTTTTTTTTACCTGCTGCCTGGCCGGCGGCCTGTCCGCCGTGCTGGGCGGAGTTGTGCTGAGACTGGCCGTCTTTTTCTCCACGGGCGGCGCAGGGATAGTCAGCCAAAATTTCTTTCTGACCCCGGCGGACCTGGCGGCAGGCGTAGCCGTAACCGCTCTGTACCTGCTCCTTTTTAGCGCGGCCGGTTATTTATGCGGGATACTGGCGCAAATCAGTAAAGCGTTCGTGGTTATCCTCCCCTCGTTATTTTTTGGCCTGCTGATTCTGGCCGGCAGGGATGACCGGATACGGGAAGAATTATCGCAGGTCATATACTTTGTGGCACAGGAAAGTTCACTTATCCTGCTGGCGCTGAAAATAATCCTTACGGCTGCCGTTTTGTTCGGCACCGCCTTGCTTATCTCAAACCGTGCGGAGGTGAGAAAATAATGACGGTTGCATTCACTCCTATCTTTTTGTGGCTTTTACTAATCGCCCTGGTCTGTCTTGCCGTATATATAGCAGGAAGAGCGGGTATCCACATCGGCCGGGGAAAATTGGGATGGTTATTGGCCGGATACTTTGCCGTGCTGATCTGCTCGCCGGTGGTTTTGTGGCTACTGCCGCCGGAAATGCTTTCCCATCCAGTGGATGCCGCCGCCTTGCGGAAAGCCGAGGCTGCCGCCCGGGATTTATTTCCGGCGGCTATGGCCGGAAGGCCGGAAAGCGTTGACGGCGTGAGGAAACTGGGGGAATGGCAATTCAGCCTGGACGGGGACAGCCTGAGAATAACGGGAAGCCGGCCATACCTAGGCCTTAATGTCTTGGTGGAAAGAAAAGATGAAAATGACGGGATAATTGAAGCCACCCATTATTTTACCGCAACTATACTGGAAATGATAGACGTTTCCGCGCAAGTGCGGCCAGTGGAAGTTACGCTGGCAGGAAACCTGATTATAACCGAACCCGAACACTATCACTATAACATTGAAGTTATCAGATTCAGGCAGGATTTTATGGCGGCGCAAATCCTGGGGGACGGCGTTGCCCGGCGGCAATTCCGCATCGATGCAATAGGGGAACAGCTGTTGTATCTGCGCGTCCCGCAAGACGTGCAAATAGAAGAAGCACACTACCATCTGCACTTTGTAAACAAGGATCAGCCTTGAAGGGCGCACAACCACCTTGTCGCGTGCCAGGCCAAGAAAGAACGAACCGTTTTTAACATTTTT
>QLUI01000053.1 GCA_018725345.1 Bacillota bacterium
GCTTAGAGGTGGGGCCTTAACCCAAAAGAAAAACCAAGATAAAGCGAGGTGAAAGATATGCACTGTCCGTTATGCCGTAGTATTGATATTGGCAAGGTGGGAACAAGGCAATATTATTGTTGGCATTGCTTGCACGAATTTTGTCTTGATGGACAGCAGGGCTTTACAGCATTCTATGTTGATGCGGAGGGCTCTTTAATTGCTCTCAGTGAATTAACTCAAGCCAATCAGGGGGTTAGTGAGAATTTGCTGGGTTTGCGTCCACTGCCCTGCATCAGAAGATAGATAAACTGGGGGGGAGCACTATGGAAGGGCAATCAAAATGCCAGAATGCGCATTTGCGTCATGGACGCAACTTAATTATTGGCGTCTTAGTCTTATTGTTCTTTTTTGTGTTTTATCAAATAGGAGATAGATTGCTCGGTATGTTACTGCCTTTCTTTTTGGCCGTGATTGCAGCCTATATCTTGAATCCCGTGGTGGATTTTTTGGAGAAGCAACGTATCCCGCGCTATCTGGGGATTTTACTGATTTATGCCGTTTTTTTCTTCCTTTTCCTGGCCATTGGACTCAGCACCATCCCTGTTCTGATTCTGGAGTTGCAGGAATTGGCCGAAGGGATACCTGAATATATGCGTTACGTTCGGCAATTCATTATTAATATCCAGGCCGATTACCAGCGCATTAACATTCCCGACGGGGTTCGTGAAGTCCTAAATCAAAATATCACTGAGCTACAAAATTGGCTGCTGCGTTTGGTTGAGTTGGTGAGCCACAGGATTGTAGCGCTTTTTTCTCATACCTTTATAATTTTTGTTATACCCATCTTAGTCTATTATATTTTACGCGATATGGAGCTTCTCAAGCGCTCTGTACTCCTTGTCTTTCCAGTGCAGTACCGTAAATGGGTTGTGGTCATGGGCAGTGAAATGGATCGAACAATGGGAGCGTATTTTCGCGGCATGTTGTTGACTTGTTTTCTTGTAGCTGCCATGACCTATACCGGATTACTAATCATCGGGATGGAATTTGCTCTGCTTTTAGGCTTAATTTCCGGTATTACAAATATAATTCCTTACTTTGGTCCGTATATAGGAGCTGTCCCCGCAGTTTTAATTGCTTTGCTCGATTCGCCTTTGCTTGCTTTAAAGGTGATTGCTGTGGTGCTTATTGTCCAGCAAATTGAGAGCCAATTGATTACGCCACAGGTTATTGGACGGAGCATTGGTCTGCATCCGTTGACAGTTATTTTTGCGTTAATTTTGGGAGGCACTCTTTTTGGGATAGCCGGATTGATTTTTGCCGTTCCGCTTACTGCTATGTTGCGTATTTTTATTAAACATGCGCTAGAACTTGCAGCAAAGGGTCAAAAGCAGTAGCAGCAGAGTATTTCCGTTTATTGACACAGTTTGCTTCCCTCTTATATAATTGTTTTTGGAACGAGTCAGGGAGGGTTTGGCATGCTGTCCAAGGATATTCGTACAAATTTTTTGCAATTTTTTCAGGGGAAGGATCATTTGATTCTACCCAGTTTTTCGTTAATCCCTCAGAATGACACTACGTTGCTGCTGACGGGAGCCGGCATGGCTCCGCTGAAACCTTACTTTACCGGAGAAAAAATACCACCCCATCTACGGCTGGCCACCTGCCAGAAATGTGTCCGTACACCAGATATCGAGCGGGTAGGCCGCACTTCACGTCATGCCACTTTTTTCGAAATGCTAGGCAATTTTTCATTTGGAGATTACTTTAAGGAAGAATCCATCGGCTGGGCGTGGGAGCTTGTGACAAAAGGTTTTCTGCTGTCGAAGGACAGGCTCTATGTCAGTGTATATCAGGATGATGATGAAGCTTTTGCTATTTGGGAGAAGATAGTGGGGATTCCGCGCGAGCGAATTTTCCGCCTTGGTAAAAAGGATAACTTCTGGGAGATCGGCCAAGGCCCTTGCGGCCCATGTTCGGAAATTTACTATGACTTAGGCCCAGAGAAAGGTTGCGGGCGGCCAAACTGTGAGGTGGGCTGTGATTGTGACCGCTTCTTAGAAATTTGGAATTTGGTATTTACACAGTTTAATTGTACCGCCGTAGGTGAGTATGTGCCGCTCTCCAAAAAAAATATTGATACCGGCGCGGGCTTAGAGAGGATTGCTATAGCGCTGCAGGGTGTGACCAACCTGTTTGAAATTGATACTGTGAGACCTTTGTTAGACTATTTTAGTCAAGTTACAGGCACAAAATATCACGTGAAAAACCGGGACGTCTCCCTGCGGATACTGACCGAACATTTGCGAGGCATCTCATTTATGGTGGGTGATGGGATTTTGCCTGGCAACGAAGGGCGCGGCTACGTTTTGCGCCGCTTGTTGCGCCGTGCAGTACGTCACGGCAAAATCCTAGGAAAGGGAGAACCTTTCTTGTACAAAGCGGTGGATTTGGTCGTTAATGAATATGGTGCATTTTATCCTGAGCTGCTTGAAGGACGCCAGCATATTAGCAAGGTGGTGCGCATAGAGGAAGAACGCTTCCACGAGACGCTGGAACAAGGGATGAAAATACTTAATGACCTGATGTGTAGCATTGGTTCGCGTGGAGTTCTGCCCGGGGAGCTTGCTTTTAAATTATATGATACTTATGGTTTCCCTCTTGATCTGACTAAAGAGATTTTGGCGGAAAATAAAATGCTGCTCGAGGAGGAGGGCTTTAAAGCCGCATTGTCAAGTCAGCGCGAGCGTGGTCGCAGTGCCCGCAGCAATAATGTTTACAGCAAGGAGGGAAATGCCTACGAAGCAATTCGCCAGCTTTCTACCTCCTTTATTGGCTATGATGCACTGCAGTCTACAGGCGAAATCTTGGCCATTCTTAAAGAAGGAGAATCGGTTAATTCTGCTATTGAAGGGGAAGAGGTGGAACTGGTTCTAAACAGTACACCTTTTTACGGCGAACAGGGTGGCCAGGTAGGAGATAGTGGGATAATCCTGACCGAAGACGGAGCGGTGGAAGTTTCTACTGTTGTGGTGTCTCCGCTTGCACAACTGATTCACCGTGGCAGGGTCGCACAGGGGGCGATCAGTGTGGGCGACCAGGCGAAGGCGGTTGTCCATGATCAGCTGCGGAGTGCCGTCTGTAGGAGCCATACTGCCACGCATCTGTTGCACAGCGCGCTCCAAGAAGTGCTGGGTAATCATGTTAAGCAGGCAGGTTCTCAGGTAACGGCCGACCGTCTGCGGTTTGACTTTACCCATTTAAACGCTGCCTCACCGGAGCAATTGGCGGAGGCAGAAAAAAGAGTTAATGAATTTATCTGGAAAAATGTGCCTGTGAATGTAACGTTGACTAGTATGGAAGAAGCTAGAGAGTTAGGGGCTACAGCGCTCTTTACCGAGAAATATGGTGAAGATGTAAGGGTAGTGCGCGTCGGCGACTATAGCATGGAGCTTTGTGGCGGTACTCATGTGCAGAGTGCCGGAGAGATAGGCCTTTTCAAGATTCTTACCGAAACAGGAATCGGAGCCGGACTGCGTCGGATTGAGGCTCTCACGGGTGCCGGAGCATATCGCTGGTTTAATCAGCGCAATGAAGTACTCGAGCATGCTGCTGTGCAAATGAAGTCTTCTCCTGAACTGTTGCCGGAGAAAATAACAGGCTTGCAAAGTGAATATAAAGAATTACAGCGAGAATATCAGCGGCTTCAGTTAAAGCTGGCTGGCATGGAAGTTGACGGGCTTTTGTCGAATGTTTCTACTGAAAGCGGTGTGTCTGTAATTTCAGCACGTGTCAGCGCCGGCGACATGGAAACGCTGCGGGAAATGGCAGATAGACTGAAAAATAAGCTTGCTTCGGGGATCATTGTTTTAGGAGCAGTCTCGGCAGGCAAGGTTCTCCTGGTGGGGGCAGTTACTGCTGATTTGCTTAAAGAAGGCTACCATGCCGGAAGACTGGTTGGTGAGGTGGCTAAACTGACAGACGGCGGCGGCGGCGGTCGTCCCGATATGGCGCAAGCCGGCGGAAAGGAGCCGTCGAAGTTGGACGATGCTCTAGATAAAGTGGACAAACTGGTGGAAAGTCAGAAGAATAAAAGGAATTGTCCTGAGCGGGTAGAATAACAATAAGATAACCAGCCGGAGGTGAGGAAATGGTAAGCTCGTTTGACCAGACGATGAAATTTAAGCGTGTGGCGGAAGAGGAGGAGTATCAGGTAAAAGATGTTCTCTCCGTGGTTTACGGGGCATTAAAAGAAAAAGGCTACAATCCTCTCAATCAGATTGTGGGCTATTTGCTGTCCGGCGACCCTGCTTACATTACAAGCCATCAAAATGCTCGTGTGTTAATTCGCAAACTGGAGCGAGATGAATTGTTGGAAGAACTGGTGGCTTCTTATCTCAAAGAACTGGAGAAACAAGGTTAGAAAGATGGAATATCGTATTTTGGGGAAAACCGCTCTCAGGGTTTCCCGTCTTTGTTTTGGCACATTGACCATGGGCCCCCTTCAGGCTAATCTGTCTGTCGGTGAAGGAGCGCGGCTGATAGAGCTGGCTTTGGATAAAGGGGTCAATTTTATTGATACGGCAGAACTTTACGGCACATACTCGCACATTCGCCAGGCAATCCGTCATAGAAATCGCAAACCTGTACTGGCTTCCAAATCCTACGCACATACCCGGGCACAAATGAAATTGAGCCTGCAGCGAGCATTAGACGGCATGGATCTGCCTGTGGTAGATATATTCCTTCTTCATGAACAGGAATCATATTACACGCTAAAAGGTCACAGAGAAGCTCTCGATTACTTGCTGGAAGCTAAGCAAGATGGTTTGGTGCGGGCTGTGGGATTTTCTTGCCATACCGTGGAAGCTTTGCGCGCAGCCCTCAGTATGCCGGAGATTGATGTAGTGCATCCGTTAGTGAATATAGCTGGTGTAGGTATCCGGGATGGCACGGTGACTGAGATGCTTTCAGTTATAGCCTCGCTTAGCCAAACAGGTGTAGGTATCTTTGCGATGAAGCCGCTGGGTGGCGGACATCTGATTGCTAAAAATGAGGAATCATTACGCTTTGTACAGCAACAGCCATACCTGGATTCTATTGCCGCAGGAATGGTTACTGCAGAGGAAATCGACTTTAACTGCGCTATTTTCTCTGGGCAGAGCGTACCGGTGGGGTTAGCGGAGACGCTCAGGCAGACTAAGCGTCGCTTGCAGGTGCAACAGTGGTGTAGCGGTTGCGGCACCTGCGTGGGCTACTGTCCGCAGGATGCTTTAAAAGTGCGAGGTGGTCGCGCATATGTGGAGGAAAAGGAATGCGTGTTGTGTGGTTATTGCGGTGCCCATTGCCCGGATTTTTGTCTGAAAATATATTGACCTGAGGTGTAGGATGCGCATACTTGGACTGGATGTGGGGGATCGTACCATCGGTGTGGCAGCTAGTGATGAACTCGGTTGGATAGCCCATGGTATCACAGTGATTCGACGTAGCAAGTGGGATGAGGATCTGCAACGACTCCGTGAACTGGTGCAGGAGTATGATATTGCTTTGATTGTTGTGGGTTATCCGAAAAATATGAATGGCACCATTGGACCGAGGGCTGAAATGGCGGCTGAATTTGCTGAAAAAGTGGCGGCAGCCTTGTCGTTGCCGTTTAAGCTTTGGGACGAACGCCTCACCACAATGGAAGCTGAGCGGACACTGTTGACTGCGGACGTAAGCAGAGCAAAGAGAAAAAAAGTGATAGACAAGCTGGCCGCCGTTCTGATCCTCCAAAACTATCTGCAGGCTCAAGCTAATCGTCCTTCCGTGTAAAATAAGAAAAGCTAAAAAAAAGAAGTTACTTTAAGAAAGAGGTGGACAAAAAAAATGACAGAAATCAATGACGACGTTGTGAAATTGTTGGACGAGGAAGGTCAAGAACATAGTTTTATTGTATTGACAACTATTGAACTTAATCAAAATAAATATGCTATTATGATTCCGTTGGAAGATGAACTAAGTGAGCTTGACGAACAAGAGGCCATTGTTTTCCGCATTGATGAAAATGATGGTGAGCAGATGTTGACCGTTGTTGAAGAAGGTGATGAATGGGAAGCAGTGGCGGAAGCTTGGGAAAAGATGAGCGAGATAGACGAATTTGACGAAGACGAAGACGAATTTGACGAAGACGAAGATGAAGATGAAATAGACGAAGACGAAGACGACGAAGACGACGAAGAATAAGACGCAAAAGAGGATGGCGAAGACAAAAAACGAGGGCTGAAATGGTGGGGACAGATGGAATGAGGCAGCGCACTTTGCTTCGGCTGGCGGGGGTAGGCCTGCTTCTGCTCGCCATTGCGTTTGGTGTTTTTATTGTGCAAATCAGCGTTTGGCTGAAGCCGGTTGAACTGCCCGCCATGGCGCGTGACGCCGTGCCGGTCTCTATCCCGGCCGGCTCTTCGTCCCTACGCGTCGCCAGCATCTTGGCGGAAAAAGGGCTGGTTCGTCATGCCCTAGTTTTCCGTTATTACGCCAAGCATCGCGGATTAGACCGACAACTCCAAGCTGGCAACTACATGTTTGCTTATGGCATGACGATGGACCAGCTCTTGCAAGAGCTGGTTGCCGGAAATGTTTACCGGCCTACTGTAACCGTGACCATTCCTGAAGGGTTTTTGCTTGAGCAGATTGCCCAGCGTTTAGCTCAAGAAGGTCTGGTAGATCACGAAGAGTTTATGTTACTCGCAACAGAGACTGTGCCGATACTGGGGCGTGTGGAAGCAGGACAACGCTACGCTTTGGAAGGTTACCTATTTCCTGATACTTATGAATTTTCAGAGACTGTGACCCCACTGGAAATTTTGACACGGATGCAGTCGCGACTGGAGGAAGTGTTAACTCCCGCAATGAGGGAACGGGCTAAGGAATTAGGTTTGGATATCCATCAGCTTATTACATTAGCTTCTCTTGTTGAGCGGGAAGTTCAGTCTCCTCAGGAATCCCCTCTGGTAGCAGCAGTAATCCACAATCGCTTAGCTTTGGGTATGCCCTTGCAGATTTGCGCTTCGGTTATTTATGCTTTGGGAGAACATCGTGACAGATTGCTTTATGCGGACCTGAAAGTAGAATCCCCGTTTAACACGTACAGGCATGTTGGCTTGCCCCCCGGCCCTATTGCAGCGCCGGGTAAAAGAGCCATTATGGCTGTTTTATATCCGGCCGACGTTGATTATCTTTTTTACGTACTCAAAGAGGATGGCAGCGGAACACATTATTTTGGGAGCGACTACGCCGAACATCAAGCGAATATTCGCAGGGCCCGCACTGATCGCTAAAAGAGGGTGTCTGATGAAAAAGCCTGAACTCTTGGCTCCGGCAGGAGAATTGGAAAAACTGAAAATGGCGGTGCTTTACGGTGCCGATGCAGTCTATCTGGCTGGACGGCATTTTGGCATGCGTGCCTTTGCCGGCAACTTTACTGAAGCACAAATGCAGGAAGGCATAGCATTTGTTCGTCGCTACGGCGCCAAAGTGTACGTTACTTTAAATATTTTCGCTAGCAACAACGATATCCGGCAATTGCCGGCATATTTGCAAAAATTGTCCCGGATGGGTGTTGATGCCCTGATTATTGCCGATCCGGGCGTTTTTTCTCTGGCAAGGGAAGTGGTGCCTGAGATTCCTATCCATATCAGCACTCAAGCCAACACGACTAATTGGCAAAGCGCCCGCTTTTGGCACGAAATGGGGGCAAAGCGTGTTGTGTTGGCACGGGAAGTGACACTGCCGGAAATTGCCGAGATTCGGAATCGCACTGAAATGGAACTGGAAATGTTCGTCCATGGTGCTATGTGCTGGGCATATTCCGGACGTTGTTACCTCAGTCAATATCTAACAGGCCGCAGCGGTAACCGCGGTGAGTGCGCTCAGGCTTGCCGTTGGAAGTATAGCCTGATGGAAGAAAAACATCCTGGCAAATATATGCCTGTGTTTGAAGACGATCGCGGCATTCATATCCTCAATGCCCGTGATCTTTGTCTACTGGCTTACCTGCCGGATTTGCTCAAAGCAGGCGTAGATAGCTTCAAAATTGAGGGGCGGATGAAAAGTGCCTCTTACGTGGCCACCGTCACTCGAGTTTATCGGCAGGCGCTCGATGTTTTTTTCGCCGACCCGCAAAACAATGTTTGCAACCCCCTGTGGCACGATGAGCTGCATAAGGTCAGCCACCGCCCCTATTCCAGTGGGTTTCTGCTCGGGAATCCCGGAGAGGATGGACAAGAGTTTAGCAGTACACAGCAGCTTACAAGCCATGAATTTGTCGGCGTTGTTCGAGCATATGACCGGCAAAAAAAACGGGCAGTAGTGGAAATGCGCAATCGCTTCGCGCAAAACGAATTCTTGAATGTGTTCGGGCCCACAACTGAGTCGCAGGAGTTTAAAGTTACCAATTTGAAAAACTCTATTGGGGAACCAATTCAGGAAGCAATCAGAGTCCAGGAGCACGTCTCGTTAGATATGCCGTTTCCCGTTGCTGAATATTCTCTGCTGAGACGAGAAATTAAGGTATAAAATAGGCCCCGCAAGGCAGACTAGAATGTTAACAAAGCCAGAGCGGGGTGTTTTTATGCACAGGGTTCAGCGGCAAAAAAGGATTTTGACTATTTTCAGTATTTTTTTTTCTGTTTGCAGTCACGCTTGTCGGCCGTGTTTTCTTCTTGCAAATAGTGACGGGAGAAAACTACGCTTGGGAGAGTGTGGCGCAGCGTTCACTGCGGTACGACTATTATCCTACCGGGCGAGGACAGATTCTGGACAGAAACGGAAAATCGCTGCTTGATACTCATTGGGTGCCGGTTCATGTTATTTTTACCTCCTTAGCTGATGAAGAAACAAACGATATTTTACAAA
>QLUI01000054.1 GCA_018725345.1 Bacillota bacterium
AGTTACTTAAATCTTTTTTGCATTCCGGGCAGTCAACATAGTAAAACATGTAGTCCCCTCTCTTGCTACTTAAATTTTTTTTATTCACTCTGTAAAAAGCGAAGCTTTTCCTGCTACATAGGAAATTATATCATTCAGGGAAGCTACGATCCTATGCAAGGGGGATGTTTTGGGGGATTCCCCCTTATTCTTGCGGGGTGCAAAAGGACCGTCAGACCAACGCGATGTGGCGCCGTCCCCTAGCGGATAAAAAAGACGCTTCATCTGTTACAAAAAACGCGAATGTTACAAAAAACGCGAAGCGTCTTTTTTACGTTTTTGTTTTTTCGGAGATTAATTCTCCGCCGACGCCAACATCCTCCCGAGCCACATCACAAAGATAGACTACAAAACTGCTTTGTGGTAACCCGGTGGCAAGGCTTGCAGCTTCCGTAAACTCTTTAATCATAATCTTTTTCTTGTCAGTTGACAGTTTTGGCCCGTAGAAAAATATGGTAGGCATCATAATCCCTCCTGTGTTTTTTCTAATTCGCGAATTATTGCTACGGCGGAACTAGTTCCAAGCCTTGTAGCCCCTAAAGCAAGCAGACTAAGTGCAAACCAGGCATCCCGAATCCCTCCTGAGGCTTTAATGCCAAGACCGGGAGCCGCCTCCGTAAGCAAGCGGATATCATCTTCTGTGACACCGCCAAAGAAACCGGTGGATGACTTTAACATATCGGCTCCGCTTTCAACAGCCAATCGGGCCGCCAGCAGCTTTTCTTCTTTATTCAGAAGCGCAGTTTCCAATATAACTTTTAATTTAGCGCCTGCAGTAACCTGGCGTACCGCAACAATCTCGGCACCTGCGAAGCTCAACAGGCCTTCTTTGAGTGCGGCAATATTCATCACCAAATCAATTTCTCCCGCACCGTTTTGCACTGCCTCCCCAGCTTCAAACACTTTTGTGCTTGTGGTGGTGGCGCCTAGAGGAAACCCGGCCACTGCCGCTACTGCCACCCCTGAACGGGTAAGCAATTGCGCGGCTTCAGCCACATGCCACGGATTTAGACAAACGGCGGCAAAAGCGAACTCCTTAGCTTCCGCACACAACCGTGCAATCTCGCTTCTTGTGGCGTCAGGCTTTAGCATGGTGTGGTCAATTGTGGCGGCAAACCGGCTAATCTCCATTAGTCATCATCCTCTCATATAATCACTGCCAAAGGCTTTAATCGCGCAACAATAGAGAGATTTGTAGAGAGCAGACGCACACCACAGTTAATATCCATCCCTACTGCGTCGGATGAAACCACACCGTCCTCAGCTCGCATGGCAAGCACCTCTGCTTAATTAAAGTGGGCAGAAGATTCACCTCTATACTTCATAAATAGAAAATGTTAATTCATCGTCTTTTTTCGTTAAGCCAAACGTTAGGTTATGGGATTTTAGATTCCGGTTAAGGAAGTCAACTACACGAAAAATTTCTTCATTGTTTTTCAACTTTAATGTTGCCATTAGTTCCAGTTTGCCTTTGTTCTCCATGCTTGCCACTTCTCCTTGCTTAAAGTTCGATGCTCCATTCTTTCATCCCATCAATAAGTTTATAATTGGTAAGATCATGCTGAATAGGCGTTATGGAAATTTTAGACTGCTTGATGGCTGCCACGTCACTACCTTCGTCATGTTCAGTGTCAACAAGCTCTCCTGCCAGCCAATAGTAATTCCTGCCGCGCGGATCTGACCTTTTCTCAAAAGCATTTTTATATTGCCTAACACCTAGTTTGGTGATGGCAACGCCTGATATCTTCTCCCTATCGCAACTGGGAACATTAACATTCAAAAGTGTGTCACAAGGAACTCTCTGCTTAAAAAGCACAGTAGCCAATCGTGCCACAAACTCGGCGGCATATTCAAAGCGGGGTTCGTAGTACTCTGCCAGGCTTACGGCGATAGCAGGTATACCGAGAATTACCCCTTCAATGGCAGCTGATACAGTTCCGGAATAGAGCACATCAGTTCCCAAGTTTGCGCCCCTGTTTATCCCTGAAATAACCAGATCCGGTCTGTACGGCAAGATTGACTCTACTGCCAACTTTACACAGTCTGACGGTGTGCCGTTCACAGCCCAGGCCGGCAAATCAGTTGAATGCAGAAACTTAACACTTTCGGTGCGTAACGGGCGGTGCATGGTTATGGCATGGCCTGTGGCGCTTTGTTCATGGTCTGGTGCAACCACATGTATTTCAGCAACCTTTTTGACTTCTCGGGCTAGGACATGCAGACCCTCCGCAAAAATACCGTCATCATTAGTAAGAAGTATGCGCAAACCAATCCCCCCGTCGATTGCAAACTTCCTTCAATTATAGTTTATGCCATAGAATGTGTCAATTTTGGCAATGCCGGAAAAACGTATAAAAAAGTTAGCAAATTCAAAGACTAAATTCAGCATAACTAAGGAGGTGAAGTGATGAAAAACAAACGTATATTTCTGATTCTAAGTATTCTCCTGATTGTCACGCTGCTCACGAGCGGTTGTCCGCCCTTTCGCCGGCCGGAACCTGAGCGCTAACCGGCACCTGCTCCACCACCGGAAATTCGGGCTCCCCAACAACAGCCTGCCGTGCCTGCTCCAGACTTGAATGTAAAACCGCGTCGTCCGACGCCTGAGGCAATGGATCTTGCAGAACAGATTGCTGATGCCGCCACTAAAGTTGAAGGCGTCGACAACGCTGTTGCAATAGTAATTTCTAACCTTGCTATGGTAGGGATTACATTGGAACGAGACACAGCCCGCAATGAAGTTGAAATCAAGAGAGAAGTTGCCAAGATCGTGGAAGAAAGGCAACCACGAATTGTAAGTGCGTATGTCTCTGCTAATCCAGATATTATCCGGCAATTGCAAGAAATTAGCAGCGGTATTCAACGAGGCGAACCAATCAGCACATTCTTTGATCAAATTAGCGAAGTTTTGCGACGCATGAGAGCGGAAACCAACACCTAATATTGCCACGAAGCCCGGGCCTTCCCTGGCTTCGTTTATTATTACGCAAAAAAAATTATCTTATCCTTTTACCATGCTGTTACTTAGTTTACTGAACTAAGTGTAAGGCACGCTGTTGCGCCTGAAAAATTATTTTTTCTTCATCTAGAGTAGTTAGTTGCCCATTTTCCAATATTATTTGCCCATTTATCATTACCATGGTAATGTCAGAAGGCTGAGCAGCATAGACCAAATGAGCCACAAGGTCATGTTGTGGTGTCAAGTGAGGCCGCTGTAGATCCACCATAATTATATCAGCTTTCATCTTCGGCGCCACAATCCCCACCTTCTCTAGGAAGACCGCTTTGGCGCTTTCTCTGGTAGCCATGGCCAAGGCTTCCCGGGCTGAAATAACTGTGGGATCCATGCGATTACCCTTATGAATCAAGGCGGTAAGTCGCATTTCTTCCATCATATCCAAGTTATTATTACTGGCTGCGCCATCCGTCCCAAGACCCACAGTTATACCACGGCTTAGCAAATCAGGCACTGGTGCAATACCGCTGCCCAACTTTAGATTGCTGCCTGGATTATGAGCCACACTGACATTGTATTCTTTTAATATATCCATATCTTCCTCACTAAGATGAACACAGTGGGCTGCAAGCACAGTCCTCTCGAGCAACCCGATGTTTTTCAGAAAAACTGTAGGCGAAACACCGTATTCTTTAGTTATACGTTCCACTTCATCTTTAGTTTCCGCAAGATGAATATGAATCGGTACAGCTAAACTTTCTTGCAGTAGCATGACGCGCCGCAAAAACTCCGGCGGGCATGTATAAGGAGCGTGCGGCCCAAGCATGGTGGTAATCCGACCATTTCCCCGGCCCTGCCATGTTTTCACAAACTGTTCACTTTCTTCAAGTCCTTTTTCTGCCATCTCTCCGATACCGATGAGACCCCTAGTCAAAACAGCTCTGATTCCTGCTTCTTCAGCTGCTTCCGCTACCTGGTCCATAAAAAAGTACATATCTGAAAAAGTGGTTGTGCCGCATTTTATCATTTCAAGAATGGCCAACATTGTGCCCCAGTAAACGTCTTCCCGTTTCAACTTGCCTTCCGCCGGCCAGATACGTTTTTCCAACCAATCCATCAATGGTAGATCATCGGCATAAGAGCGGAATAACGTCATGGCCGCGTGACCATGTGCATTGACAAAGCCGGGCAACAAAAGCTTACCTTGACCGTTGATTACTCGGTCAAAATTTTCTTCCCATAATTTCTGCGGGCCAACATAAGAGATGGTCTGTCCGTCTACCGCTACATCTGCGTCGCGAATAATCTCATGGTTATCTTGTAAGGTGACGACAGTCGCTTCGCGTATCAGCGTCTTCATTTTTTTGCCTCCCCCCGCTTACCTGGCCCGTATGACGTTTGATAAAAGCTGCGCATCATTAAAATATCATTTTCGCTCAAGGAATACACCGATCCTAACTGGCGGGCAAATAAAACTGCTTGGGCGGTTTTCTCCACGATCTGGCAAACTTTCAACGCTTCGGTCAAGCTGGCAGACACCCCTACAAGTCCATGACTTGCTAAAACAACAGCACTTTTTGCTCCCAAAGCATTCACGGCGTTTTTTGCCAACTGTTCGCTTCCCGGCAATGCATAGTCAGCTACATCCACACCTCCGCCCACAACCTGCACCATCTCTTCCACCACAGGCGGAATAGATAGGCGGGCAACGGCAAAGGCTGTAGCATAGACGCTATGAGTATGAACAATAGCCTCCACGTCCGGCCTTCCGGCAAAAATGGCCGCATGCAAGCGCCATTCAGACGACGGTTGCCAAAAACCTTCAATAATCTGCCCGTCCAGTGAGATACTGACCAAGTCCTCCGGGGTAAGCAAACTATAATCCATGCCGCTTGGCGTAATTAACATCCTGTTTTTGCCTTCCCTGACGGAAACATTCCCCCAGGTTCCTAGTACCAGATTATCTCGGCACATCAGTTGAGTTGTCTCAATAATTTCTTTCCTACCGGCGGTCATGACCCGCCTCCTTAAAAAATGATTGAAGCTTTTCTGTGGTGGGTTGATAAATAATTCCGGCCTCAGTAATAATAGCCGTTAGATAATTGGCAGGGGTAACATCAAAAGAGGGATTATAGCAACCTATCCCCTCCGGTGCAATACGTTTACCGTAAAAATGAGTAAGTTCTGTCTCGCATCGTTCCTCGATAGGAATTTCCTCACCGGTTTTCAACGTTAAATCAAACGTGGAAAAGGGTGCAGCCACATAAAAAGGAAGCTGATGAGCCGCAGCCAGTACCGCCAGGGAATATGTGCCAATTTTGTTGGCAACATCGCCGTTAGCTGCAATCCGATCAGCTCCCACTATTACCAAATCAATTTTCTTTTGTTTCATTAAATAGCCTGCCATATTATCGGCAATTATAGTTACGGGAATATTTTCACGGCTCAGTTCCCATGCTGTTAGCCTAGAACCCTGCAGGTAGGGACGAGTTTCGTCAGCATAGACAATAACCTTTTTCCCCGCCGCCACAGCGCTACGAACAACTCCAAGTGCAGTACCATAACCTACTGTAGCCAAAGCGCCTGCGTTACAGTGAGTGAGAACTTTGGCATTGTCAGGGATCAGTTCCGCACCAAAATCACCAATCTTTTTATTTACCTCCCGGTCTTCCTGGGCAATTTGTTTTGCCTCTGTCAGTAGAATCTCTGCTATTTGTGAAGGAGAACAGCCGATTTGGTTTTTTGCCACCTTCAGCATTCTCTCAACCGCCCAAGCTAAATTTACTGCGGTAGGTCGTGCTGCCTTTAATCCCGCTGCCGCCATCGCCAATCCGGAAAAAAAACTGGCCGTATCAGCGTCTTTCAGCTCATCGGCAGCCAACGCAATGCCGAAAGCTGCCACGGCGCCAATAGCTGGCGCTCCGCGCACCACCATTTCCTTTATTGCATTTGCCACCATCCGCCAATCACTATATTCCAGATAAATTTCCTCAATGGGCAGTAAGCGCTGATCCAACAATACTAATATATTTTTTTCGAAACGGATAGAGTCCATTTGCTTTACCTATAACAGGATTGAGCTGCCCAGTTCACGGCACTGGCAGTCTCTTTCCTCGCGCAATGACGGAATTGTTTCCATCAAAAGGCGCCTGACTTTCTCTACATTTTCAGCCATTACGGCCAACACTTCATGGTGGGTTAATAGAGTGGGGGAAATTCCGGCAGCAAAATTGGTCGATAAAGCCACCGTACTGTAGCACAAACCAGCCTCCCGGGCCAACACCACTTCCGGCACATTAGTCATTCCAACCAGGTCACCGCCCAACAATTTATACATCCTTATTTCTGCCGGAGTCTCAAAGCGAGGTCCCTCCGCTGTAACGTAAGTGGCATCAGTTAATATTTCTAACCTCGTATTCTTTGCTGCCTCAACCAAATTCCTGTTCAAGTCTGAACAATAAGGTTCAGTAAAATCAGTATGTATCACCCCGGCTTCACCTCCGGAAAAAAATGTGGCTTCCCTTGCTTTTGTAAAGTCGAGAAACTGGCTCAGAAGCACCATCGTTCCCGGAGGCATCTTTGCATTAAGCGAGCCTACGGCAGCGGTAGCCACAACGCGAGTGACCCCAAGTTTAACTAGCGCCGCAATATTTGCCCTATAATTGACTTTGTGAGGCGGTGTGCCATGCTCTGTCCCGTGCCGCGCTAAAAAAACAACTTTATGTCCTTGGTATTCCCCTCGAGTTAACAGCGCTCTCCCGTAGCGTGTTTCCACTTCCATTGTTTGCATAGCATCCAGCATCTTAGGATCATAAACCCCGGTACCGCCAATGATGGCAAGTCGAAAAGCCATAATTTACCCCCTATTCCGGTTTCCAACTTGACAAATAACACTGCTGTGCAGGTGTCAAAGTGTCAATCCTGATCTCCAGGGCACGCAGTTTACACCATGCTACTTTCTCGTCCAGAGCAGACGGCAGCGGCAAAACATTACTTGCCAACTTACCGTGGTTATCGTTTAAATAGTTAAGAGCTTCCAGCTGGAGAGCAAACGACATGTCCATAATTTCAGAGGGATGTCCATCAGCTGCAGCCAGATTTACTAACCTTCCTTCGGCGATCAGGTAGACAGTTTTTCCGTCAAACTCATATGCTTCCACGTTTTGCCGAGCCAGGCGCTTGCCACCGGCCAGTTCTTCCAAGCCCAACTTATCAATTTCAATATCAAAATGTCCGGCATTACATAAAATGGCTCCATTTTTTAGTATTTGAAAATGTTCTTTTGTAATGACGTCTCGGCAGCCGGTCACTGTAATAAAAATATCGCCGCAAACGGCAGCTTCAGCTAGAGGCATGACAGCATTTCCATCCATTACCGCCTCCACAGCTTTTACAGGATCAACTTCACAAACAATCACTCGCGCACCCATACCTTTGGCTCGCAGAGCAACCCCTTTACCGCACCAGCCATAACCAATTACCACCACAGCCTTCCCGGCTATCACCAGGTTTGTGGCCCTCATAATGCCCTCCAAGACAGACTGCCCAGTACCGTAACGGTTGTCGAAGAGATACTTGCAATAAGCGTCATTAACTGCGATCATTGGAATTTTAAGTGCCCCGTCAGCCGCCATAGCTCTGAGTCTGGCTAAACCGGTTGTAGTCTCTTCCGCCCCACCCCGCACATTGGGAATGAGCTGCTGGTAATCGGTGTGAAGTAAAGTCACTAGATCGCCGCCGTCGTCGATAATTAAATGTGGCTCACTTTGCAAAGTTTTGTGCAAATGTTCCTCATATTCTGCCGCAGTAGCATCATGCCAAGCATGGACTGTCAATCCATCTGCAACAAGGGCGGCAGCAACATCATCCTGAGTTGACAACGGATTACTGCCTGTTATGGTAACAAGGGCACCGCTTTCCTGGATAACTTTTGCCATATAGGCCGTTTTTGCTTCTAGGTGCAGACAGATAGCCACACGCAGGCCGGCAAAAGGCTTTGTTTGACGAAATTCATTAGCCAGCTCGTTTAGGACCGGCATATGTTGACTAACCCAATCAATTTTCAGTTTTCCGCCCGGAGCGAAATTTGGATTACGGATTGTACTCACAGAAAGCCACCTTCTCCCTTCAGGATTAGAACCATCAAATCAACACTTTCTGCATCCAGCGTTGTTTTCCTGCACAGGAGGTTAACTTTCCTCAATAAGATCCTCTCTTTCCCTTACTCCCCAAGCTGAGACAATCTCTTGGCTCGGTAATAGCATTCCAAGGCTTTACGTGCTTCGCCCAACTCCTCATAACTGACTCCCAGCTCAAATACGACATGAGGTTCTTGTGGAGCCAGATATGATGCCTTTAACAAGTTTACCAGCGCTTGCTCATCATCCCCCAATTTCTTGTATCCTTTGCCAAGATAAAAATAAACCTCCCATTCTCTGGGAAAATTCACTTTGACTTTCTCAAAGGCTAGAATACTGTTCTCGTACTGTTTCAAATTATAGTGAACTCGTTTAAGCTTTGCTGAAACATCGGGGAATCAGGTGGAGAGTCTACTCCACCTGATTAAAAATTCCCACCTACGCTTCGCTTAGAGGTGGGGGTCTTAACCCAAAAGAAAAACCAAGATAAACAGCACCAAGATTAAATCTGGCTAACGCAAACTCAGAATCCAGTTCAATCACTTTGCTGAAT
>QLUI01000055.1 GCA_018725345.1 Bacillota bacterium
CCAAATTAAGGAGATGGCGTTATGAGCAGCGGCATCACCGAATCCACCCTCGAACAAACCACCCTCGCCTGGTTCCAGGGCCTGGGCTACAGCATCGCCTTCGGCCCCGACATTAGCCCGGACGGTCCGGCCTGCGAGCGGGAGGGCTACGACCAGGTCGTATTGGTGAAACGTCTCCGGGCCGCACTTGAGCATATCAACCCGAACACCCCGACGGATGCTATCGATGAGGCCGTGCGGAAAATCACACTCGCACAGTCGCCCAGCCTGATCGAGAATAACCGGCGATTCCATCTCATACTCACGGACGGCGTTGATGTGGAATATATCGCCGAAGATGGGTGCACAATCCATGACAAGGTCTGGCTTCTGGATCTTGACGATGTAAACAACAATGATTGGCTCGCAGTCAACCAGTTTACGGTCATTGAGAACCGCAGGAACCGTCGCCCGGATATTCTGGTCTTTGTTAACGGCCTGCCCATGGCTGTTATCGAGCTCAAGAACCCGGCAGATGAGACAGCGACCATCCACCATGCCTTCAACCAGCTTCAGACCTATAAAAACGACATCGCCGGTCTCTTTAATTACAACGAATTGCTTGTCATCTCCGATGGGCTGGAGGCACGCGCAGGCACACTCACCGGCGGCTGGGACCGGTTTATGCCGTGGCGCACGATCGATGGCAAGGGTGTTGCCCCCCCAGGATCGGTAGAACTCGAGGTGCTGCTGAAGGGGATTTTTGACAAGCGACGTTTTCTCGATCTCATCCTGAATTTCATCGTCTTTGAGGACGACGGAGCCAGTATTGCCAAGAAAGCGGCTGCGTATCATCAGTTCCACGCTGTGAATAAAGCGGTGGAATATACTCTGTCCGCCTGTGGCATTGAAGCGCCAAGGGGGATGCTCTACGGACGCTTCCCTGAAGCCGAAGCGGCTGACCCATTTGCGGTGAGGGAACCTTCCACGCCCTATGGAGCCGGCTCATCTCACTTTGGGGGCAAGCGCATCGGCGTGATCTGGCATACCCAGGGGAGCGGAAAGAGCCTTCTGATGGCCTTTCTCGCAGGGAAAGTGATCCGTCATCCGGCGATGGAGAATCCCACACTGGTTGTGATAACCGACCGGAACGACCTTGACGATCAGCTTTTCGGAACCTTTTCCTCTTGTCGTGACCTTCTGCGCCAGAGGCCTGTACAAGCAGAGAGCCGTGAACATCTGAAGGAACTTCTGCGAGTCCCGGCCGGCGGCGTCGTTTTCACCACGATCCAGAAATTCTTCCCCGATAGCAGAGGTGAATCGTATCCGGTGCTTTCGGAACGCGGGAATATCGTGGTCATCGCCGACGAGGCGCATCGCAGCCAGTATGATTTCATTGATGGATTCGCGCGGCATATGCACGACGCCCTGCCGGGTGCCTCATTCATCGGCTTCACTGCCACCCCGATTGAGAGTACCGACAAGAGCACACCTGCGGTATTCGGTAATTACATCGATAAGTATGACATCCTGCGCGCTGTCGAGGATGGGGCTACGGTTCCTATCTACTATGAAGGACGATTGGCAAGAATAGAACTTAGAGAAGAGGAGAAGCCAAGCATCGACCCCGAATTCGAAGACATCACCGAAGGCGAAGAGGAATCTGAAAAGCAGAAACTGCGGACCAGGTGGGCCGCTCTTGAGGCTATGGTCGGCACGGATAAACGCATTGCTCTTGTGGCGGAAGACCTGGTGAACCATTTTGAGGAACGGCTTGCGGCAATGGACGGCAAGGCGATGATCGTCTGCATGAGTCGCCGCATCTGCATAGCAATGCACAATGCCATCATGAGGCTCAGGCCCAACTGGCACAGCGATGATGATGACAAAGGGGCAATAAAGATCGTGATGTCCGGCTCAGCGTCGGACCGTGTCGAGTGGCAACCGCACATTCGCAGCAAACCCCGCCGCGGGGCACTGGCAAACCGCTTTAGAGACCCCGATGATCCGATGGAATTGGTGATTGTGCGGGACATGTGGCTGACCGGTTTCGACTGTCCGTCACTGCATACCATGTATATCGACAAGCCGATGCGGGGACACGGACTGATGCAGGCCATTGCCCGGGTGAACCGCGTGTTCAAAGACAAGCCGGGCGGGCTGGTTGTGGACTACCTCGGGCTTGCCGACCAGCTCAGACGTGCCCTGGCGAACTACACCGAAGCTGGCGGCCATGGCAAAGCAGCGGTCAACCAGGAAGAGGCCGTGACAGTCATGCTGGAGAAATATGAAATCGTTAAAGACATGTATCACGGCTTTGACTACCTGACTCTGATTCAAGCAGACCCTGCAAAACGGATAACCGGCATCGCGGCAGCCCTGGAACATCTACTCCAAATCGAGGACGGGAAGAAGCGTTACCTCACGGCGGTGACCGCTTTATCGCAGGCATTTGCCCTTGCTGTGCCGCATGAGGAAGCCCTCAGGATTCGTGACGAGGTTGGGTTTTTCCAGGAGGTACGCAGCAGTCTGGCCAAGGCAACGGTGGAGGGTGCGGGCAAAACGCCAGAAGAGATGGATACCGCGATTCGGCAGTTGGTATCACGCGCTGTAGCTTCTGATGAAGTTGTTGATATCTTTGCGGTGGCTGGTCTGAAGAAACCCGACATCTCAATCCTTTCGGATGATTTTCTCCAGGAGGTGCGCCAACTTCCACACCGGAATCTGGCCGTGGAGTTGCTTAGAAAGCTCTTGAACGATGAGATCAAAACGCGTTCCAAAAAGAACGTTGTCCAGGCGCGGTCCTTTGCCGAGATGCTGGAAGAGGCAATCCGTAAGTATCAGAACCGTGCCGTCGAAGCTGCCCAGGTTATCGAAGAGTTAATAAAGATAGCCAGGGAAATGCGCGCGGCGCACAAACGGGGTGAAGAACTTGGCTTAACAGAGGATGAGATCGCTTTTTACGATGCACTGGAGGTCAACGACAGCGCCGTGAAGGTGTTGGGTGATCAGACACTGAAAACCATTGCGCAGGAGCTGGTAACCGCGGTTCAGCGGAGTGTCACCATAGACTGGACCGTCCGAGAAAACGCCCGTGCCAAGATTCGCGTGATTGTTAAGCAAATCCTTCGCAAGCACGGCTACCCGCCCGATAAGCAAGAAAAGGCTACACAGACGGTTCTGGAACAGGCTGAGGTGCTTTGTAACGAGTGGGTGATCAGTAGTAGTAAATACCCGGAATAAGGCTAAAGGCTAAAGGCTCCCTCCCCCCTCCTTCAGCCTATCTACCTTCAGCCTCATTGGAGGAATGAAGAGGAATGAAAATGAAAAAACCTCCCACCCAAAAGTCCAAAAAGCGAAAACGGTCGATCGGATCCCCTCTCGATTCAAGAAACCTAAAACCAGGTACGTTTGGTTGAATGTCTTGCCCGACGACCTCTGGCTGGAGGTGAACCGGGGACAAACCGTCTGGGAGGCGCTGCAAAATGAAGACGTGGAGCTGGAGGGAGACTGCGGCGGACTGGGGAAATGTGGCAAGTGCAAAGTGAGAATCCTCTCGTCCATAGGTCCTCCGTCACAAGAATCGGTGGAACTCCTCGATGAGGACGAACTCAAACAGGGCATTCGTCTCGCTTGCCGCACCGAGATCAACGAGGATACGGTGGTCTACGTCGGTGAATCCGATCCCAGTCTGGAATATTTCCAGATTCTGAAGACCGGTCATCGGCCGCTTTTTCATTTGAACCCTCTGGTGGATCAGCGGCCCGTCACCTTGCTCTCCAGCCATGGGGATGAGGGGTTTTCCGATCTCGACCGGATCAAACTAGCCATGGGTCCAGATTATGAACACATGAAAGCCTCGCTGCACTGTCTTCGCACGCTGCCTCAAATGTTGCAGGAAACCCAGTCCCGGGGGGCGGCGGTGCTCCATGAGAATTGCTTGATGGCCTGGCAGAATTGGGCAGAGGTGGGCCGGCGGTATGGATTGGTCTTCGATCTAGGCACCAGCACCCTTGTCGGCAAGCTCATCAGTTTGACCGACGGAAGTGAAGTTGCCGTCATTTCCCGTCTCAACGGTCAAATGAAGTATGGCTCAAACGTGATCAGTCGCCTTCAGTTTGTGAAAGAGCATTCGAATGGTCTCGACTACCTGCACGATCTGCTCGTAAGGGATATGAACCTCATCATCAAGCGGCTTCTGCAAGTAGGTGGGCTGGATCCAAATGACATCTTCGTGGCGGTTGCTGCAGGGAACACTACCATGCAGCACCTTTTTCTGAGATTGAATCCACTGGGGATCGCCGAAGCCCTCTTCGCTCCCGTCTTGACCGATGGACTGACTGTAAAAGCGACGGATGTGGGCCTGCGATTACATCCGGAGGCCCTGCTTTATATGATGCCTATGAAATCCGGATACATTGGGGGAGACCTGATTAGCGTCATACTGGCTTCAGGGGTCGCCGAACAGGAAGATGAAATCGCGCTGGGACTTGATCTGGGCACCAACGGAGAAATCTTTCTCGGAAACCGCAAGAGACTGCTCACGTGCTCCGCCGCGGCCGGCCCCGCCCTGGAGGGGGCTAGAATCTCCCGCGGGATGATCGCCAGGGCCGGGGCGATCGAGGCCGTCGGCTTCGAGGGAGGCCATCTGGATTATCAGATCATTGGGAATATCAAGCCCAAAGGGATTTGTGGCAGCGGACTCGTTGATCTGGTCGCCGCGCTGCTGCATTACAACCTCATGGATCATGAGGGCTTGATTCGCCCGCCTGACGGGAGGGCGGCCAACGGCCCGGCGTCAAGGATAATCAATCGGTCGGGGGTACATAATTTCGTCGTGGCTTCCGCTGAGGAGAGCTACGACCGCAAGCCAATCTATCTCACTCAAAGAGATGTTCGTGAGCTTCAGCTCGCTAAGGCGGCTATCGCCGCCGGCATAAAGACCCTGATGGATGAACTGGGTATTCGCACTGAGGATATTCACCGCGTCTATCTCGCCGGTGCCCTCGGAAACTACGTCAGCCCGTACAGCGCTATGCGCATCGGCCTTATTCCCACGCTCGATCTGAAGATCGTCACCTCATTAGGGAATGCCGCCAGCACCGGGGCTTCCATGGTCCTTTTGTCCAGGGAGTACTGGCAGATGGCCAATGAGCTTATCGACTTGATTGAACATGTGGAGCTGTCATCCCGTCTGGACTTCAATCAATATTTCATCGAGGAGATGGATTTTCCTGTAGAGGAGCGGTTAGACATTTATCGTGAAGAGGTGGGGGACGTGATGAGAGTGATCCGGGTCGACGAGGTGATGACACCCAACTTTCCTACGGTACCTTCGAGCATGTCGGTGGAAAAGGTGAGTCGCCTGCTGCGCAGTAGCGGACATCATGGCTTCCCGGTTCTGGACGAGAATGGCCGCCTCTTTGGGGTGGTCACCGTAGCCGACCTGGAGAAACCCTTGCGAACAGGGAACGCCGATCTCCCCGTCGGCGATGTCGCTACCAAATCACCTTTCGTAGTCCATTCCGACAACACCTTAATATGAGGTATTGGGGGCTACCAAAGAGGATTATGGGCGCATCCCCGTCGTCGATCGGGATGATCGGGGCCGCTTGATCGGGGTTTTGCGCCGCCATGAGATCGTCGGAGCCTACCGCAGGAAACTGGCGCAAATCGGAAAAGCAGGTAAATACGGCTAGAAACTACGCCTCTTACAAGACTTCGCTCGGAAGAGGTGGCCCCTCGGGGCAGTTGAAATAGGAAACAGTTTCTCTTATAATGGACAACCCTTGGCCCGATACTATGAAGTTGAGGACAGTCACAATCCAAGACGCTGATTTGCTCTTGGAATGGCGGAATGACCCGCAGACAAGAAAAGCAAGTCACAACACGGATGAGGTTCAGAGAGATGAACACATATCGTGGTTAACAAAGACCCTAAACAAGTAACTGCTCAGGTAAGTTAGACTGAAGGGGATTAGGCTGAAGGAAGGGGGAGGAATTACTGAATGCTTTGATTTGGTCATTACGAAATTCCTAACCTGGACGAGCCAGAACCAACAGGCTTGTCCCCGCGAAGGCGGGGGTTTGCAATGGCCGGGTATTTGTTTCACCGCGGAGCACGCAGAGAACGCAAGGAATTAAGGCTTTAGCCTTTCATTAACCATATGAAACCCTAAAGGGTTAATTCCGGAAATCTCAGCGAACTCGGCGATCTCTGCGATGAACCGTTCCCCGCCTTCGCGGGGACAAGCTTCGCGAGGACAAGACTACTTTGAGAATAATGACAATCAAGTCAAAATTACTTGACCGTTTAGATCACATGTGGTAGACTGTAGTCAACTTAGCAATCATATAAGGGTACCTGAGTAGTTACAGGGATTTTTTATTAACGCTGTGTCCGGGGACTGCGGCCGGGGCATCTGGTACATAAATAAATAAGGAAAGGGGGCGTCAACGGATGAATACCAAGAGTGATGTCATCGCTTACCGCAAAAAGTGTAAGACCGATGGCACAGGGCTCTCTCACTATATCCTGATATACAGAAAGGAGAAGTAAGGATGCCCAATGTAAATGTGGTAGCGGCCCCCTCGCGGGGCCGCTACATAAACAGTGGCAATGGACCAACACTTCAGCCCATTGATATAGGGCATGAAACCTATATCGGTCTGGTAGATTCAGATACAGCTTTCTGGGCACTGGTCAAGAAGGATAAGCTGGGACAGGCCTTGAGCGATAGCAAGCTAATGACCCGCTACCGCAGGAAGGCGGCTGCCTTCGCCGAGGAGATGGAGGTACTGCGCTTCGGGCTCAAGCCTTCGGCCGTTTATTTCAACCCGACCGAGCGCTGCAACCTCAACTGCGACTACTGCTACATCCCCGAGGAAATGCGTAAAAACGGTAAGCACATGTCTGAAGCGGACATCTTTAAGGCGCTGGCCATCCTAAGGGACTACTTTAAGAAAACGATGCCTGAAGACAGGCTGCCGCAGATAGTCTTCCACGGCTCCGAGCCCATGCTCAACCATGAGGCGATGTTCGCCGCCATCGAGCACTACCGCGGCGATTTCCGTTTTGGGGTACAGACCAACGGTACCCTGCTAGACGAGACTGCTATTGATTTCCTGACCTCACGGAACATTGGCATCGGTTTATCTCTTGACGGCCACATTGCCAAGATTGCTAACAGGACGCGGCGCAATTGGTCCGGCCAGGGCTCATACACAAAGGTACTAGCCGCCATGGAGCGGCTTAAGGGGTACCAAGGCTACAATATCATCTGCACCGTCACCAGTAAGAACCTGCGGGTATTAAGCGAGATTGTAGACTTCTTCCACACCTACGAAGTGCCAGTCTGTATGCTGAACCCGGTTCGCTGCACTCAGCCGGGCGCCAGGGAAGTAAAGCCGAGCGATGCCATGCTGGCCAAACACTATATGGCGGCGCTGGACCGCACTTACGAGCTCTATCAGCAGACGGGGCGCAAGCTGGTGGTGGCCAACTTTGCCAATGTGCTGGTCAGCATCATAGCCCCTACCGCCAGAAGGCTCATGTGCGACATCTCACCCTGCGGCGGTGGACGCTGCTTTTTCGCCCTTTCGGCCAACGGCGACCTGTTCCCCTGCAGCGAGTTTATTGGCCTGCCAGATTTTAACGCCGGTAATATCTTCAGCGACGATATAGAAAAGGCCCTGACCACCAGAGCCTTTACCGTGATTACTGGGCGCAAGGTGGAGGACATTGAGCCATGCCGCCGCTGTGCTGTTCGCCATTTCTGCGGCTCACCGTGCCCAGCAGAGGCCCATGAAATGAACGGCAGCATGGACAGAACCGGCGCCTTCTGTGAACTCTACGAGGAGCAGGCACGCTATGCCCTGCGCCTGATTGTTGATGGCAAGGAGGATGCCTATCTCTGGGACGGCTGGGATTTAGGGACGACAACTACGTTTAACGTCTCAACGGTGTGATATCATATGAAGAGGGACAGATGGTGAAGGCAGCCATCTTGAAAAACCGGGTTACTAGTCTTTGAGGAAACGGGAACTCCTGCATGTCCGGAGGGCGGTCTTCTTGTTAAAACTGCAGCCTGTTCCATCTGCATTACTGATGTCAAGATGTTCCAGCGGGGTCACTGGGCTCTAGCCTACCCGCGCATATTGGGGCACGAGATCGCCGGAGTAGTGGTTGAGAACTGCACTTCGGCTGGCATATTTAGAGTTGGTGACCAGGTACAGATCTTCCCTGGCATATGCTGCGGCCTGGAAGAGCAAAGGTTTGGTGCAGCTCAGCACTACCGATATTCTGATCCAGGATGTACACTTCACCCTGGAGACAACCACCTGGCGTGATCTGGGATGGAAAGCCCTGGCGGTGAATATCAGCGACATTGCTGCCATGGGCGGTATCCCGGACTACGCCATGATCTCGCTGGGCCTGCTCCCGGATACTGAGGTGGAACATATCACCGAACTCTATACAGGAATGGCAGAAATAGCATGCCAATTCGATGTGGCCATCGTGGGCGGCGACATCTCCGAAGCGCCGTTGCTCATTATCAGCCCCACTGTCATCGGGACAGTAGAGAAGGATAGAATGCTGACTCGCTCGGGGGCAATGCCTGGCGACCAGATTGCGGTTACCGGATATCTGGGCTCGTCGGCAGCCGGACTGAGAATGATGAAAGAGAAGCCTGAATTGGATCC
>QLUI01000056.1 GCA_018725345.1 Bacillota bacterium
TATCTGTTGCTTCGTTAATTGTCGAGTTATAGGGGGAGATGCCCTTGTTTGTCAAACGCCTGGAAATGCACGGCTTCAAATCTTTTGCCGATAAGGTCATAATCGAACTTACACACGGCATAACAGTGGTCGTCGGTCCCAACGGCTGCGGCAAAAGTAACATTACCGATGCAGTACGCTGGGTTCTTGGGGAGCAAAGCGCCAAGCATTTGCGGGGTCTGCGCATGGAAGATATTATTTTTGGAGGCACCACCTGTCGTAAACCTGTCAGTTTTGCAGAAGTCTCTTTGACGCTGGATCATTCCGACGGAGCGCTCGGTCTTGACTTTCAGGAGATAACAGTGACCCGCAGACTCTATCGTAGCGGCGAAAGCGAATATTTGTTAAATAAGCGGCATTGCCGCTTAAAAGATATTCAGGAATTATTTATGGATACCGGCATCGGCAGGGAAGCCTATTCTTTTATTGGGCAAGGACGTGTCGATGAAATATTGCTTGCCCGCCCGGAAGAAAGACGCCAAATATTTGAAGAAGCAGCTGGAATTCTTAAATATAAAACGCGCAAGCGGGAAACGGAACGCCGTCTTGCAGAGACCGCTGAAAATCTATTGCGTGTGGGTGATATTATCCACGAACTTTCTAGTCAGTTAGTACCCTTGGCTGAACAAGCTGTTGCGGCACGGCACTACCTTGAATTACGAACTATGCTGAGGGAGCGGGATGTGACTCTGCTTGTTCACCAGGGACGGCAGTTGCGGCAACAATGGTATGAAG
Source organism: Bacillota bacterium (assembly GCA_018725345.1). Taxonomy (GTDB): domain Bacteria; phylum Bacillota; class Dethiobacteria; order Dethiobacterales; family Dethiobacteraceae; genus GPS1B09. Next base: position 775 of record QLUI01000056.1, read on the forward strand.
TGAGTCAGAAGGCTACGGCCGCTGCCGATGAGCTGTTAGGACTTCATGCGGGCGTGGGGCGCAGAGAAACTGAACTGACTGGACTACAGCTAACTTTAGATGTAGAACAGGACGCTGTGCTCGTAATGCAACGTGAGGTTCAGCGCATTTCTTCGCAAATGGAAAAAGTTCAGGCCGGGGGTGCCGTCAACCAGGAAAGGATTCTCAATTTGGAGCGGCAACTTGCAGAAGGTGTGACATTCTTGGCTGAACTGGAGAGGCAGGAACAAGTTTTTTCCGCGGAGGAAATCCGTATCTCCGAAAGGGTGAGTGCCGCCAAAAAAATGCTGGCCAAGGCAGAAACCGAGATGCAGGAAGTCAGGCAGTCAATGGAAAAGATAGAATCATCTCCGGAAGCGTTGCGTTTTGCAGCCTGCCGCAGGGAACTGGATAGGCACTCACCCGAAATTCGCCGGTTGCAGTCCGACTACAGCCGGCTGGAAGCGGAGCTGGAACAACTAACAGAAAGAGCCGCCTCTCTCTCTGCCGGTTATGCAGAGAAAGAGGCAGAACAGGCTGCCCTTTCGTTAGCCCGTCAAGAATTGTTGGCGCAAAAAAATGAGCTGACGGCCGCACAGCAGCGGCTGCACAGTTTGGCGCTTGTCAATGGAGCCAAGAGGGAACAGAATGCAACCCAACTGCTTGAAGCGACTGCTACTAAAGAGCTGCTGCTAAAAGAGCTGGCGGTTGCACAAAATAAGCTGCAGTTATTTGCGGAGTTGGAAAATGCCATGGCAGGGTATTACCGGGGAGTAAAATCTGTCCTGTCAGCCAAAAGAAAGAACGGACAGTTTGCCGGTATTTTGGGGACAGTGGCAGATGTGCTCCATGTGCCGCCGGAATATGTACCGGCAGTTGAAGCTGCTTTGGGGGCTGCCCTGCAAAATATAGTGACGGATAACGACGTTGTCGCCAAAGAGGCGATTGCATGGTTGAAAAAGACGAGAGAGGGCAGAGCCACATTTTTACCGTTAAATATTCTTGAGGCGCCCGCGCGGGGTGCCATTCCTACCGCATTAACAGAACAACAGGGATATATTGGTGTGGCGGCAGACCTGATTTTGCGGGAAGAACGTTTTGCTCCGGTGGCTGAGTCGCTCCTTGGTCGTGTTCATCTGGCAAGTAATCTGGATGTTGCCGTATCAGTTGCTCGCATACTTCGTTTCCGCGAGCGTGTAGTTACCCTGGAAGGCGATGTGATCCTCCCCGGCGGAGCGATGACCGGCGGCCAGGAGAAGAAAGAGGCAGGAGTGCTTTCCCGTCGGCGGGAAGCCGAAGCGCTGCAAGTAACAGTGAAAAAAATATTAGTCCAAATTGATGCTGAGCAGCATCGCTTCAAGGCTTTGACTCTGACACGGGATGACCTGGCTGCTGAGGCTGCTGAACTGGCGGAAAAAAAGAGTGCCAGTGACTTGTCACTCGGTGTTAAGGAAAATGAAATGGTCTTTCTGGCGCGGCAGGAGCAGACGGCGTCGCGTTTCCTTGAGGGGTATGAACAGGAAGCGGAGGTAATAACCTCCCGGCGTGAGGCAAAAGAAATAGCCCTGACTAAAGCCAAAGACATCCTTGAAAGCTGCCAGGAACAGGAAAACTGTTTGCGGGTTGAGCTTGCTGGTTTGGCTGGCATTTTATCGGCCCGGGAACACGAAAAGCGCAGTTTGCAGGAAGAGTACACAGAATGTCGTGTACGCTTCGCATCTATCCAAAAACAGCAGGAACATGATGAAGAAGAACTGGAGCGATTGGCTCGGGAACTTGTCCAGCTGGTCGAAAGAAAAAAGGGGAAAGAAACTGAAATAAAAAAATGTAAAAATCAACGCTTGGAACTGGACGAGCTGGTGGAAAAAGGAAAAGAGGGAGCTGGAGTGCTGGAGCAGGAACGGTTGAAGCTCTTAACCGCATTGCTGAAGCGCGAAGCTAAACTTAAAGAAGAGAACACGCTCTGTCGGGAAGAGGCCGAACAGATCAGGCAGCTTGAAAAGGCTTTGGCGGGACTTGAGCGAAAGCAAGCGCGCCTAGAAGTTGAGCAAGGACGTGTCGAAGTGGAGTTGCAGGCTGTACTTGACCGCTTGCGGGAGAGCTGGGAGCTTGACTTTGAGGCAGCGGAAAAACTGGCCCAACCACTCGTGGACAGTGTCCAGGCTCAGACAGAAGTTCAGAAGCTGAAAGAGAAGGTTAGTGCTCTGGGAATGGTAAATTTAGGTGCGATTGATGAATGCGAACGTGTCCAGGAGCGGGTAGATTTTCTTGTTAGGCAGCGACATGATCTGCTGGAGGGAGAAAAAGACCTTTTGCGGGTAATTCGGGAAATGGACAGCCGCATAGGGGAAAAATTTGCTGCTACCTTTGCCATAATCAGCGAAAATTTCGGGCTTGTTTTTAAGGAATTGTTTGGCGGTGGACGCGCACAGTTACGCCTTACCGACCAGGATAATCTGCTGGAGGCAGGCATTGAAATTATGGCGCAGCCACCTGGGAAAAAGCTGCAGCACTTGTCTTTGCTTTCCGGGGGTGAAAAAGCGCTCACTGCTATTGCTTTACTTTTTGCCTTTCTTAAAGTTAAGCCAACACCGTTTTGTATTCTTGATGAAATTGAAGCTTCTTTGGATGAGGTAAATCTTGCACGCTTTACAGAATATCTATGCAAACTAAGCGGGGAAACGCAATTTGTTCTGGTTTCCCACCGTAAGAAAACGATGGAGCTGGCTGATATTCTTTATGGCGTTACAATGGAAGAAGCAGGTGTTTCCAAACTTATTTCTGTTCGGCTCAAAGAAGCGCAAATACAGGCATCTACCGCCTGAGACAGAAGTTTTGCTCATTTAAGATATTATGCTGCTTTGCGTTATTGACAAAGAGCAAAGCGTTGATTCTGCCCGGTTCGCTGGTAAGCAGCAGAAAGGAATGAGGAAGAATGGGACTTTTTAACAAAATAAAGGAAGGGTTAAAAAAGACGCGCAGTGGCATTATGGGGCGAATGGAAGGTTTATTTGCCCGTAATGCCTTTGACGATGAATTTTATCTAGAATTAGAAGAAATCCTAGTGGCCGCCGATGTGGGGGTGGCAACTACACTTGATTTGGTGGCAGCCCTGCGCCAGAAAGTAAGAGAAGAAAAAGTCAGGGAAGCGGGTCAGGTGATGGAAATTCTCAAAGGTCTCCTGCTGGACATTTTAGGCCGGGAACGGGTTGCCCTGAACATGGCAGAGAAACCGGCTGTGATTCTCGTCTTGGGTGTAAACGGTGTGGGCAAAACTACCAGTATCGGCAAGTTGGCCAGCCGCTTAAAAAAAGAGGGCAAGCAAGTGCTGCTCGCGGCAGGCGACACGTTCCGCGCTGCTGCCATAGAACAGCTGGAAATCTGGGCTGACCGTGCCGGCAGTGAAATTATCAAACACCAACATGGAGCCGACCCGTCGGCAGTGATTTTTGACAGTATCACGGCTGCTCTTGGACGAAAGCGGGATGTGGTCTTGTGTGACACCGCCGGACGGTTACATAATAAAGCAAACTTAATGGAAGAATTGAAAAAAATACGGCGAGTAGTTGAAAAAGCTTTGCCTGGCGCTCCGCATGAAGTTTTGTTGGTGCTCGATGCCACGACCGGACAAAACGCTTTGGTGCAAGCCAAAGTTTTCAACGAAGCGGCCACCCTTACCGGTGTCATTCTTACCAAGCTGGACGGTACAGCCAAAGGCGGGATCGTCATCGCCATCGCTAAAGAGCTAAAAGTACCTGTTAAATTTATAGGCGTAGGCGAAGGCGTTGAAGATCTTCAACCTTTTGATCCGGCAGAGTATGTCGACAGTCTTTTTAGTCTGCCTGATGAGAGCCGGTCCGAGTGTTGTCGTCTTTAGCTAAGGGTATGCATAAATAAATAGAGCTGTAAAGTAAAAAACCTTTACAGTCTGTTTGGGATGTGGTAAAATGCTGGAGGAGACTACGCGAGTCAATTTGCTCTATGATTTTTACGGTAACTTTCTGACAGGGAGACAGCGGGAGTGTCTGGAGTTATACTATCAGCACGATTTGAGTTTGGCGGAGATTGCCGTAAGTAAAGGGATTTCACGCCAAGGCGTGCATGATTTAATCAAAAGAGCCGTCAGGACGCTGGAAAAGACAGAAACGCGTCTTGGCTTGGTTGCCCGGTTTGCTCTGCAGGAAAAAGACTTGCGAAAACTGCAGGAGCTGTTAACTGCAGAGGAGATTCCCCATACCCTTCGCATAGAAGCCTTGGCTATAGTGGAAAGACTGCTGGATTAAGCAGGCTGGAGGAGTAAAAATGCTTTTTGAGAGCCTTTCAACCAAGCTGCAGAATACACTAAAACGCCTGCAGGGGAAAGGAAAATTGACTGAAAAAGATATTGATGCTGCACTGCGGGAAGTCAGACTGACTCTGTTAGAAGCAGATGTGAATTATAAAGTTGTCAAGGACTTTGTGGCCAGCGTAAAGGAGCTCTGCCTCGGGGGCGCTGTGCTGGAGAGTCTGACACCGGGCCAGCAGGTTATAAAAATTGTTAACAATGAGCTTACTAGTTTGATGGGCGGTACTGTCGCTAAGTTGAACCATGCGCCCAATCCGCCTACGATAATTATGATGGTAGGTCTGCAAGGTTCCGGTAAAACAACGTCTGCGGCTAAGTTGGCAAATTTATTAAAAAATAAACAAAACACACCGCTCTTGGTGGCGGCTGATATCTATAGACCGGCAGCCATTAAGCAATTACAGGTACTGGGAGAGCAACTGGGCATTCCAGTCTTTCAACTAGGGCAGCAGGACCCAGTACAGACGGTGAAAGCCGCACTCGAACATGCCAAGAAGTACCGTCACGATTATCTGGTTATTGATACTGCGGGTCGTCTACACATTGACCAAGCTTTAATGGATGAGTTGGCCCGCATTGAAAAAGCGTTGAATCCCCATGAGATACTTTTAGTTGTAGATGCTATGACCGGGCAGGACGCTGTTAATGTGGCCCAGTCCTTCCGGGATAAGCTGGGACTGACTGGCGTGGTGCTGACCAAGCTGGATGGTGACACGCGCGGCGGGGCGGCTCTCTCTGTTCGAGCGGTAACGGGCAGTCCGGTAAAATTCGTCGGTCTGGGTGAAAAAACAGATGCATTTGAACCGTTTTACCCCGAACGGATGGCTTCGCGAATCCTAGGCATGGGCGATATGCTGACGCTAATTGAGAAAGCGCAATCAACCTTTGATGAAAAAAGAGCGCGGGAGATGGAAAAGAAGTTGCGCTCTCAGCAGTTTACCTTGGATGATTTTTTAGATCAGTTACAGCAACTAAAAAAGATGGGTCCCATCAACCAGTTGCTGGAGATGATGCCTGGCATGGGCGGTATGGGGAAAAAGTTAAAAGGTATCTCGGTGGATGAAAAAGAATTTGTTAAAGTCGAGGCCATCATCAACTCTATGACAAAAAAAGAGCGTCAGCTTCCGTCCATCCTAAACAGTAGCCGGCGGCGAAGGATTGCTCTTGGCAGCGGTACTAAGGTTCAGGATGTTAATAACTTGCTTAAACAGTTTGAGATGATGCAAAAAATGATGAAGCAGTTTGGCAAGGCGGAAAAAGGAAAAGTGAAAGGGAAGGGGAAAGGCCGGTTTCCTTTTAACTAAGGGAAAGGCATACCCTAAACAAGGAGGTGAAGAAAGATGGCAGTTAAAATTCGTCTGAAGAGGGTCGGCGCCAAGAAGCGACCGTTTTACCGAATTGTTGTGACAGATTCACGCTCTCCGCGGGACGGTGCTTTTATTGAAGAAATTGGCTACTATAACCCAACGACGGAGCCGACCACACTAAAAATCAACGGTGATAAAGCGCAAGAATGGTTGCTAAAGGGTGCCCAGCCCTCCGATACGGTCAGAGCTCTTTTAGTTAAAGCGGGTATCGGCAAACAGTAAAATATGGATGGTGATGAACGATGAAGGATTTGGTTGAATTCATCGCCAAGGCCCTGGTGGATCATCCGGAACAAGTCCGTGTGGAACAGTTGGAAGACAGTCGCACCATCACACTGGAGTTGCATGTGGCTCCGGCAGATATGGGTAAAGTAATCGGCAAACAAGGCCGGATTGCTAAAGCCATTCGGACTGTGGTCAGCGCGGCGGCGACCAACGAGAAAAAGCGGGTCGTGGTGGAAATCGTCCAGTAGGCAGGTGAACCTGTTTGGCAGAATTGGCGGCTATCGGTAAGGTAATTAATACCCACGGGGTTAAAGGCGGTCTAAAAGTCCTGCCGCTCTCCGATTTTCCCAAACGATTGAAAACTCTTAGTTATGTTTTTTTAGAGCAAGGGGCTAGCGTCAAAGAGTATGAAGTGACAGGCTCATTTGTTCACGGACGTTTTTGGGTATTGTTCCTGCGTGGGATTGATGTTTTAGACAGCGCAGAACGGTTGATTGGCTCGTTGATTTCTATTCCACTCTCTGAGAGAATGCCTCTACCAAAGGACTTCTATTACCTAGACCAGATAATTGGCCTGGAGGTCTACACTGTAAATAGCGTTTACCTTGGCCGTGTACGGGAAGTGCTGCAGACCGGCAGTAACGATGTGTACGTGGTCAAAGATGAGAAAGAGGGAAGGCGTGAAACACTGATCCCCGCGCTTAAAACGGTGGTAAAAATTGACCTTCATCTAGGCCGCATGGTAGTAGACCCGCCTGAGGGGCTTCTGTGAGGTGAATCGGTTGCGAATTGACATTATTACAATCTTTCCGGGAGTGTTTACTGCTTTAGAATCCAGCATAGTCGGTCGGGCGGTAGCAGCGGGACAGGTGGAAATCGAGATTATAGATTTACGCTGCTATGCTAATAATAAACATCGGAATGTTGATGATTATCCGTACGGCGGAGGGCCGGGAATGGTGATGCAGCCCGAACCGTTTTTTCTGACACTGGAACATTTGCATGCCAGTGATGAGCGGCGGGGACCTGTTATCCTTCTCTCACCACGGGGCAGACGGTTTTCCCAAGCGAAGGCTTACGAACTGGCAAAGAATAAGCGTTTGTTTTTGCTTTGCGGACACTATGAAGGTGTCGACCAACGCGTGCAAAATGTGCTGGTGGATGAAGAAATATCTCTGGGAGATTTTGTGCTCACCGGCGGGGAAATCCCCGCCATGGCTGTGGCCGATGCTGTGGTTCGGCTTCTGCCGGGAGTGCTGCCGGCAGAGTCAACGTTGCAAGAATCCTTTAGCGAAGGGCTGTTAGAGTACCCGCAGTATACGCGGCCAGCCGAGTTTCGCGGCATGTCTGTACCTGAGGTGCTATTATCCGGGAATCATGAAAGGATTCGTCGCTGGCGCCGTGAGCAGGCTCTTTTACAGACATTGCGTAGCCGTCCGGAACTTTTGCAGGCGGCCAAGCTCTCTGTGGAAGAAAAGCGAATGCTTTTTGATGAAGCATTCCGTCTTGGTATCGATCTCTTGTTGTAAAGAGCAAGTGCTATGCTATAATCCCCGTTAACGCTGGTGTTATTAAAAGTTTAAGGATGAAAGGAGGACAAAAATGGATATCATTAGTCAGATAGAAGCAGAGCAAATGAAAAAAGATTTGCCGCAGATTGCCCCCGGGGACACAGTACGTGTTCACGTTAAAGTTGTGGAAGGAACTCGCGAGCGCACTCAGATATTTGAAGGCGTTGTTATTAAACGCCAAGGTGGAGGATTGCGTGAGACATTTACTGTGCGCCGGATTAGCTACGGTATCGGTGTTGAAAGAACATTCCCGCTTCATTCTCCCAAAATCGAAAGGCTGGAAGTAGTGCGCCACGGTATTGTGCGTCGTGCCAAACTGTACTATTTAAGGAAATTGACAGGGAAGGCAGCACGTATTAAGGAAAAACGCTACTAAAAAA
>QLUI01000057.1 GCA_018725345.1 Bacillota bacterium
CTTGATGGCAGCTTTTGCACATTGAGTCTGCTGTCTCTTTCATTCGATCTCCTTGTGTGTAGTAACATTTCCTTTTACATTACGCCTGCAGGGAATGGCTACCATATTGCCTTGTTACTTAATCAAAGGTGCGATGTTTATTGTGGATTTTCCAATTTCTCTGACAAAAGTATCTACGAATACTATGCGCCATATTAGAGGGCCAGCGAAAGTTGCTCCCGGCAATAACCCTTTTATGAAGAGCGCCAAACACCGGCTCAATAGGATTGAGCCAAGGACTATAGGTGGGCAGAGGCAAGACCTTCAGCCTAACCTTGCCTTTTCTGTTCCAAGAGCTAATCCAATCATTCAATGCTTTAGCTTCGTGGGCCTTGGCATTATCCCAGATAAGATAGAGGGTAGCCATATCCTTATGCAGATTAGCCAGTCGGTGGATAAACTTCTCCATTACCTTACAGCCCTTGCTATTATCTATATGGTGATACACCTTGCCAGGATTAGTCTTCAACGCACCAAAGACAACCAACCTGCCCTTAGTCTTCCATGTAGAGGGAGTTTTGTAAACCTCTTCTGCAGGATGCCATCTTTGTCCAGGCTGTGGTTTGACCAAGTAAGGCCCGGCCTCATCCACATAAAAGGCTACTTCTTTAGTTTTGTCCATATCCCTAAGCGTCTTCTCAATGCGCTTTTTTTTAGCTCATACTCTGGATCTGGAGAAGTAATCCAGCGCTTGGAGCGTTTATACGAGTATCCCTCCGCTTTGATAATCCGGCCCAGATGGACATGGCTAATGCCCCCGACAATCTTTCTTTGCTGGATAACCTTAGCTAAGTCCCTTAAGCTCCAGCTACTTAAGCTTAAACCTAATGTAGCAGGTTTAGTCTTTAGTAGCTTAATAATCTCCTTTCTTCCTTTAGGACTTATTTCCAAAGGCCTGCCAAGAGAATATCGGGGAAGAAGACCATCTATACCTTCTTGGTTAAAACGCCTTATCCACTTACGAACCTTGTTAAGATGTAAGTCCACATATCCGGCGATCTCAGTTGCCTTAAGGCCTTTGTTCGAAAGTTCTATTGCCCTCGCCCGTTTGTATAAGCGAAGATTATTTACCTTGAGCAACTCTTTTAATCGCCCTAATTCCTTAGGCTTTAGTTTTCTTACAAATATGGGTTTCATAGCTACCACCTCCAGTAGCTATTATAACCCAGTTCCTCACTTTACGCAACCTTTATTTATGTTACAGAGCACAATGGGGTATAATATCAGACGGACTTGGCTGAATACTTACAAAAATAGTTATAATTTTCCCCTCAAACTGCACGGAATATGGTATAACGTCATCGAGAAGCGTGCAGTTATATAAAAATCAAGGAGGCGAAAATATGTATACTTCAGAATCAAAAAACCATCAATACAGTTTTACGCATGATTGGTTCGTTGTGCCTAAGCTTGACGAAAATCACGAGCTCGTTAAAATCTCTAAGGCGATAAACTGGCCGGTTCTCTCGGATAAACTGGCTCAATTCTACTGTCCGGACAACGGCCGTCCGACCAAACCTTCCCGCGCCAAAGTTGGGCTCTTAATTTTAAAGCACCTGTATCAATTCTCCGACGAAGACTCAGTTGATCTTATCAAACGCGACCTTTATGCGCAATATCTCTGCGATATCTCATTTGGCGAAGCAATTAAATTCATTCATCCGACCACTTTGGTCAAATTCAGAAAAAAAATAGGATTACCCGGAATAAAACTCATTGAAGAAGAAGTCTTAAATTCCTTAAAAAGAGCAAAACTCTTAAAAGGCAGAAAACTTGTCTGTGATACAACAGTTGTGCCTTCCAATATCAGTTATCCTACGGACATCTCTTTACTGGAAAAAGTCCGCGCGAAGACTGTCGGTATCCTGGAAAAAGCCAAACAATTCGGCGCGCATACTTACCGCACCTATAAAAGAACCGCTAAGAAAATCTTCGTCATTTACCAAAAGATTCGGCATCACACTATTCAATCTCGCAGAAGAACTCAAAAGAAAATCCTGCAATTCTCCAGAAGAAATGTCGCGCAGCTAAAAGACGCTTTGGAAAAGCTCTCTTCCGGAGCGGATAATTCCTTAAATAAAGTAAAGGAACGCTTTTTAAAACAATCTAAACAATTCTTAACTACCGCCTCAACTATAGTTGAACAACAAAAAGATATCTACCGAAAATTACCCGTCAAAGATCGTATTGTTTCGGCGCATCAGCCGCACATCAGGCCGATGGTCAGAGGCAAATATCCGGTAGAAGTAGAATTCGGGCCAAAGCTCCTGCTTAACTTGAAAAACAACTTTTTGTTCTTAGAGCATCTCTCCTTTAATAATACCCCCGACAGCCAACTTTTAGATGCCAGCCTCAAAGGTTATCAAGAACGTTTCTACAGTCTACCAACACAGTTAGCCGCGGATAGGGGTTTTTGGTCAAAGGAAAATTATCAATTGGCTAAAGACTACAATATCCGTAAGATCGCCATAGAAAACAAAGGTAAATCCAGTTATCTTGAGGGCAAACCCTTTAGAGAGCGCCTGCGCCGATTAAGATGTTCTATCGAAGCTAAGATAAGCTTAAGCAAACGCAAATACGGCTTAAACCGCATCCGTTACACGATGCCTTCGGGTGAAGAAATGTGGGTAAGGCTCGGGCTTATGGCTATGAACTTAAAAACATCCACTGGTTACGGTTAAAGATTAACAGATTTTCAAGGAACAAAAGAGAAAATGAAAAAGATAACAAAAAAACGATAAAACCCAAGAGCTAAGAATACAACAATTTTTTAAACCAACCCCAAAAAAACTGGAAACAGGGTTTTTCAGGACGAATTAATTATTTTACTGATATTGTGGGTTAGGCACATCAAGATGAATTCTCCTTTTACTTTTCCCTTTCCCCGCATATTCATTATTATCTTTGACCGGTTCCATTTCATGTTGCCAAATACGGGCTGGAACGGTGTAACTCTCGCTTTTTGTAGATTTCCTTCCCCTCTTCGCTTCGTAACTTATCCCTCATCTTTTTTTGTAATGGTTCACGGCCATCTTGTGTTATTGTTCTTATTTCTGCTTTGGTACATTTAGCCTTAACAGGATAGGAATTGCATTCAGTTCCACGATAAATTGTTATTTCTCTTTCCTTGCGTTTTGTTTTGGTGTAAGGTGTTAAGGTTTTGCCTTCAGGGCAATGGTAGGAGTCCGCGGCTTGTTCATAAACGAAATTGCTTTTGTCGTATCGGGTTTCTACTCCTTCCTTCTTATCCAAACCCTCTATTTTGTTGTCTGGAATGTATGCATCTACTTCTTTGACTTCTATATACTCAAGATTGTCGTAGGAAGAATATCCGGCATCCGCGCTTATTTGTTCTGGTAGGCCCCTTAAGATTTTGCTCTACCTGTGCTATCATAGGCTTTAATTGATAATGGTCGGTTGCTTCCTGTGTTAGGTCGCTGGCAACAATAATCTGCTCCTGGGAATCTACGGCAATCTGGCCATTGTAACGAAGGCTGGATTACCTTCTTGGAATCCTGCATCAGGTGAGCACCTGGGTCGGTAATGTTAACCTTGTTTAATTCTTCTTCGGCTAACTGCTTACTTGCTTCTTTTAGTTTCTTTAACCGGTACTTTTTATCCCTTATTTCTTCAGGAATACCGCTGCCGTTGCTGTCTTTACCATAGAGCAAATCTTCGCGTTCATCTACTTCTTTAGCGCGGGTTAATAAGCCGTCTATCTCTGCGGTTATCTTTGCTATCTCCTTGTTTAGAGATTCCTTTTCCCTTGTTTGTCTAACTGAAGCATTGGCTTTTAACTTTGTTCCGTCAAAGGCGATGTGGCCTAAACCGACCATACCTAAACTCGCGCATAGCCTTACTGCCTCAATAAATATCTGTTTGATGTCTTCTGCGTGTTTGGATCTGAACAAACAGATGGTGTGAAAATCAGGTTTTTGCATCCCGGCTAAATACATAAAAGCGGTATCAGTGTTTACCGCTCGTTCTGTTCTCCGGAAGCTATATATACTCTGGCTGTAGGCATAAAGCAATACTTTAAGCATTTAGACCCCCTGCTTTCTTCATTTTTTAATGTGACTATATTATACAGGATATCTAAATGTTTGTCAAGAAGGAAATTGTCTTTTATTCTGGGTAAACTTATACGTAAATTAAGAATATATCTACTCATACAATAATAACCTGGATCGGCCAATAAAAGTTTGTTTTTTAAGGTATATGTGACTACATGGGACTCCATAGTTTGCAGGGTTTTTGTTTAACAGCAACGACATTTGCATAATTTACCCCTTTTCATTGCGGAATATGGGTTATATCTCCCGTTTCCTAGTGTGGTGTCTCACAAATCCCTTGACATTTGATTCTACTCTGAGTTGTCATTGCGAGCGACCAAAGGGAGCGTGGCAATCTCAACTTTTAGACGGAGATTGCTTCGTCGCTATCGCTCCTCGCAATGACAGTCCAAATGTAAAGAAGTGTTGGATTCACCACACTAGCCTAAAAGCAATCCTGTAAAGGCTTTGCGGATTTTACAACTTTCTGAAGCTAACCTATTACAGGCAGGCATTAAGGCATTAGAGCAGGATTACCCAGTAACCTTTAAGAAGAACGCCGGTTGCTTTATGTTGCTATGAGCCGGGCCAGGGAACGTTTGTGGCTTTTATTTGTTGTCAAAAACAATCAAGTCCGACCACATCCATTTTTCGTACACTTCATTTCCTGCCGGCATAGGTACCTCAATTATATGGACATCTCATAGAGCCGTCGCGGGTTATCCTGTAAAAATAGGTTGATAGTCTCTGCGTCGATGTCCTGCTCGCACATCATCGGGACGATATTGTTCAAAATATGGTCATAGCCCCAGCCGCCATAACGGTGGAGCATGCTTTTTAGGCAAATGTCATTGGTAATCAGGATCTGTTTTTCGTATCCTTCGTTCAGCAGGGTCTTAATTGTCCGAACTCGTTCAATGTCCCGGGAAAAAGTCCGCAGCCGGTCAACGTAGAATTCCTTGCCGAAGTTGTCAAACTCAACGAATACCTCCCGCTTGAGTAAAGAGCGGATGTACGGCAAATCAATCTGCACGTCGGCATGACAGATCACAATCTTGGGAGGAATGCCACCCCGATTTATAAGCAAGTCAACGATTTCAAGTCCAAACCTGCCCCAGGGGTCGGTGTGAACCTGGACTGCCGCCCCGGTTTGTTTAAAGGCAAGCCCGGTGGCAACCAGGTTCTTCCGCTCGTTCGGGTGTATCGGGTTGCTGGTGCCGATTTCACCGATAACGCCGGCTTTGATGTCCGTCCCGTCAATGCCGACCGTCAATTCTCCAACCATCCGGTCGGCAATCTCTTCGGCAGACCAGCCATCCATTTCAGCCGGATGGGTATCGTGGGTATAGTATCCGCAGCCGGCAACTATATTCAGCCCTGTTCGCAAAGCCACTTCGCGCAATTTCCCCGGGTTTCTGTTAATGCCGGCAGAGGTGCAGTCAACGATGGTGCTCCCGCCTGATGTTTTGAACCGCTGTGTTTCTTGAATCGCCAGTTCCACATCGTCCAGTACCAGGTTGTCTTTAATGGCGTGGGGATTCAGGCGGACAGTCCCCAAATTCTCCATCCCCAGAATCTGGCGGCTGATGCGTTGTTTTTCAGGGTCCTTAAATTCCGTGAACTGATTACGCAGGTCAATAAACAGGTGGTCGTGCGAGAGAGTTATTCCCATTTTCTGCGTATCAACCGGACCGGTCACGGTCATTAGTTTCATCGTTTTACCCCGGAGTTCATGTTAAATAAAGGAAGACGAACTGGGTCATTCGCAGAATCCGATACCCATATAGTATGCCAGATTCTCCTGGGTGGTATCAAGCCGGCCGAATTGAACCACCACGTTCATATTGCTGCGAACGCGGAGCGCGTATTGGGTCAGCGCCGGAATACGGTGTCCGCCTACATCGCCGGGTTTGTCCATACGCAGACAAACTACCCGTCGCGCTCCAACGGCCATCGGAATATTCATTATCGGCTCTCTGTCTTCAAAATAAAGGTCTATCTTTATGTCAGCCGGCTCATCGTTGACGTTCAGAATCATCAGGGCTTCATGGGCATCAAGGGAGCCCCCACCCGTCTTTGCCGGCAAATAACCGTCGGGGAAATACCAAATTCTTGCGCCGCCTTTTATCTTTTTTGCCATGTTGCTCCTTTCCTGTGGTTTGCGAAATCCTGCCGGGCAGGTCTTATTTCCCGATACCCAGAAGTTCTTTTTTCCGGCGCCAGTAGTAAAGGACGGTCTACGGGCTTAAACCGCATACATGCCAAAAAACGCTCACGCGGGGTCATTTGTAGAATCGGGGGATGAAGGTCTTGTTGAATTTTGTCAATTGTTCCGGACCGTCTTTGTGGACTACAAATACATCTTCAAGCCGGAACGAGCCCCATTCCATTCCAAAGAAAAATACATCAATGCAGACGGCCATTCCCTCTACAACCTGAAGAGTGCCGTTGGCCGGAAACCACGGTAATTCGCATTCCAAAAGACCGATGGAATGGACCAGTCCGTACGGACTGTACTTGAGGTAACCTTCTTTCTTGAGGATGGACCTTCCGGCATCGTTCAGTTCTTGGGAAGTGGTTCCGGGCCTTAACTTTTCCGCCACGCTTTCCATTACCTGATATGATACCATAACCGCCTTGCGAATCTTTTCGGGAATCTTGCCGAGCACAAAGGGGGTACAAAGAGCGGCGTTATATCCTTCATAGAGTGAGCCTGCCTGGAGGTCAATAATCTCACCTTTTTTAACCTTCCGGAGACTGTTGCGGTTCATGCACAACTGGGTATTTTGTCTTCCGGAAGGAATCATCGGAGTCCACGATAAAGCATGGTCTTCCGCCCCGCCACGAAGGACACCGGCTTCAATCTCTGCCTGGATGTCAAGTTCGGTCCAGCCGGGCTGAATGCCGGCAACCGCTTCTTTAAATGCCTCGTCCAAAATCTCAGCCGCTTTTCGCATGCATGAGATTTCGTTCTTACTTTTGGTTGTGCGCAGGTTATATAGAATCTTTTCCGCCTCCACCACTTCTGCCTCGGGAAAGATTTTCTTTATCTGTTGATAGATTACCAGAGGAAAGATAAACGTACCGACTTTTCCCACCCGTTTGATTTTATATTCAGACCTGATTTCTTCAAATAAACTGGAGAATGTGGTAAGCCCTTTGATTTCGTATTCAACTCCGCCCACCTCTCCTATCTCGGGGAGTATCCTGATGTTCTTGATGCGGGACTTGTACTTTGCCCAGGCGTGGCACGCCTGTCCGGTGCAAAGGATGGGGTCTCCTTCCGGGGGAACCACCACCGCTGATGACTCGTTCAACGGCGAAAAGTCAGACAGGTACCTGACGTGCGCCGGGTCAAGCATATTGCCGTAGACGACCAGTAAGTCAATGGACTGTTTCTCCATCTCTTTTTTGAGATTAGCCATCCTCGCCGCGAATTCACTATCTGGTATCCGTGGAAAATCCTTTGCATTCATAAACATCCTCCCTTTACCCACCGAAACGTGGACGCCGGACGGCTAAGCCACCCGGTTCAAGGCATCCGTAATGTGCGGGCTTAAAAGTATATGCAATTTTCATAGTAGTTACAAGTTAATCCGGCTATTTATTGTTAAAGAAACTATTGTTTTTCACGCTTTTTTCAGGTACTATGAAAATTCATCTTTTGCTAAAGGTTCTTAATCCAGTTCCGGGTCCATTCCACCGTTTCCAGTCCCAGGTCGCAGATACAACTGGCCAGGAATATCATCCCCTCAATTCTGCCTTCTTTGAGCCATTTTAGACCTAACTGGCATTGTTTTTCCATCAGCGATACCGGCATCTCCGTTCCTTCGCCGTAGTTGTACATATAGCATCCCAGAACCAGCCGCCAGTTACACCTTTGGGCAATCTTTTCCGCTTCGGTAAAATTCTGCTCCAAATTTTTGAGGTTGGATGCCTTCCAGGTCCAGAAGGTGATGATATCACATTCTTTTAGGTACGCATCTAACGGAAGTCTTAACTGGTGGTCGTAGAGCACAACCCAGAGGTCAAGTTTTCTGTTGCCAACAGTGAGGCTTTCTCGCGTTTCCGCAAGTTCCTGGGGTGTCAGCGCCGCTTCTTTGTCTCCCCGGTTGAAGAAGTCATCCATAATCACACCGCAGATATTGGGGAACTTCAGCGCCAGGTCCTTAATCACCAGCAGTTCACTCTCCGAAGAGGAGGAAGCGTCTCCGACGATTGACCAGACCACCCGTTTTAAGGAGCGGAACGGTATGGCGTACTGGTCAAATGGCGGAGCAGGCTTATTGGAGTAGCGCACCATAATAATGTTGGGAACACCTAAATAGAATGCCCCTTCAACCGGAGTCATCCGGGAAAGCCCCTTGATATTATTGTTATGGCTGCCCGCCTCGTGTCCCCATATCCACAATTTATCCTTTACCTCTGTCATAATCTCCTCTTATTCAGTGGTCCATTAGTCTGGTAAACATCGGCAATTCCTTTTTCCCGTTTTAAAACTTAAGATTCAGAAGAATCTGACGGTAATAAACAAAATTTTCCCAGGGAACGTCAGGTGGTATGGCGTGGTCTACACCC
>QLUI01000058.1 GCA_018725345.1 Bacillota bacterium
CCAACATCTATGTTAAAAGCCGCCGTGCCGGGGAAAGAGTTATGCAGAGCATAACCATATACCTGGAAAACGAATTAAAGCTGAAGGTCAATCGAGAGAAGAGTGCTATGGATAGGCCATGGAAGCGGAAGTTTCTAGGGTTTTCCTTCTACCACAAAAAAGGTGGAATTGGGATACGAGTACACGCAAAACCAGTGGAAAAGTTCAAGGACAAGGTAAGGGAAATCCTCTCAAGAAGTAATGGCCGAAGTACGGAACAAAGGATAGAATCGTTGAACCGTTGCATTGTTGGATGGGTTAATTATTTCGCTCTGGCTGACATGCAGAACTTAGCCAAAATACTTGACGAATGGATTAGGCGAAGGCTACGGATGTGCGTCTGGAAACAGTGGCGTAAAATCAGAACCAGACATGACAATTTAGTCAAACTGGGGATAGATAACGCTAAAGCATGGGAGTTCGCTAATACAAGAAAAGGCTACTGGAGGATATCCAATAGCCCTATCTTAAAGCGTACCTTTACTAACGAACATATAACCAAACTGGGTCTAATTAGTCTGACGAAGCGATACTCGATAGTACGTTCATTCTGACGAACCGCCGTATGCCAGGCCGGCTTGTACGGTGGTGTGGGAGGGTCGGCGGCTAAAAGCCGTCCCCTATCCTAATCAGGAAAGCTTAAACGAGTTCACTTATCTTATACCAGGCAACACTCCGGACTTTCACCCGTTAGATTGCGCCATGCCGTGCGCACCACAAGAAAAACGCTTCGCGCTTTTTAACATAAGACGTGTTTTTTTTGTTCTTTAGGGGACGGCGTCCCTGCGACGGGTCGTTTGACCCTGACCACCCCGCAAGAATAAGGGGGAATCCCACTTAACAATCCCCCCTTGCATAGGATTGTAGCTTCCTTGAATGATATATTTTCCTATGCAACAAAAAACCCCGAACGAGAAATCGTCCGGGACGAATACTAGTTAAAAACCATAGGGCACCTCGACAAAAGCATGCTCTTTTGGTTCAAAATCCTTGATATTCCTTGTACATAACTTTAAATGATAGGTAAGCGCAATGGCTGCCTGGAAAGCGTCAGGAAGTTTCCAACCATAAGCGCGCCTTAACACTGCGGTTTTTTCTGCAATAACTCCGTCAATGCTTAATAACTTGTAGTGGGACAACAGTGCTTTTGCTGTTTCCGCGGCTCTGCCTTCAAAACCAATATATCACCCGCCTGTCAACTCGCACCGCATATAGATAAAAAAAAACATCAAGTGCTATCCTTACCTGTCTAGGCTCAAGCATAGCCGTCTTTTCCATGAGGTATTGACCCTTCTCTCTCTCTATTCTTTACAGCCGCAGCTCGCGGGCAGCGTCCACACTTATGGCAGTGTTTATGCAACAACGTCTGCCTGCAACGAGGGCAAGTTAACAGCAATAGCTCAGTGCGCAAATCACATTGCGGGCAGAAACTCCTAAAAGCCATTTTTTCACCTATCCTAGCAGGCGGGCGATAATGCCGCCTACTAGGAAAGCAATCACGAACGAACCGCCCCAGATGGCTACGCCGTCTTTCCAGCCCCGTTCTTTCATCATGACCATGATGCAAGCTATGCAGGGCACAAAAAGAGTGATGGTAACAAGCCCCACCAGTGTTTGCTGCGGCGTCAGCGTTAAGTGGTAAAGGCCTGCTGCGCCAAAGTCCCGCCGCATAATCCCCATCACAAAAGCTGTCGTTGTTTCTCTGGGAAGCCGCAGCCAACCTTCCGTCAACGGCACCAGCCAATTTTGCAGCCCTGTCAGTGCGCCGGTATATGCCAGCACAGTTATTGCCACCGCCGCCAGAAAAAACAGCGGCGCGGCTTCTTTGATAAAGGCGAGAGATTTCAGGTATGTTTTGGTAAACACATTTTTAACCTGTGGCAAACGTAATGGCGGCAAATCAATTAGCAAGTGGGTAGATTCTCCCGGTAATAGTTTATTTAAAACCGTGCCGAGAAAGATAAAGATAGTGAAAATTATCAGCACATAAATGACAAGATAGCTAAAACCTAGGGGGGCAATCAAACCGGCAATAACACCGATTTGAGCGGAGCAGGGGATGGTGACCCCAAGCAAAGCTGTGGCAATAATCCGCTCCCGTTTCGAACCAAGCACGCGTGTAGTGATGGTAGCCATAGTTACGCAGCCGAAACCAAGTATGATGGGGATGATGGCGCGCCCGTTCAAGCCTAAACCGGTAAGCATTCTGTCAACTAATGTGGCCAGCCGGGGCAGGTAACCCGAGTCTTCCAGCAAAGATAAAGCCAGATAAAAACCGACCACCAGCGGCAGGAGTAAACCAAACAAGTAAACGGGCGCCATAGTCAGCAAACCGAATTCCCCGGCTAGTAATAAACCAAGAAATCCTTCTGGGGAGAAAAAACGAAAAATCAGTGCCGTAATAAATTCGCTATATATCCCAAGCATAATAGTTTCTTCTGTCAGCCCCACCACAGTCTGAGCAACAAAGACACCAATGAACCAATACATGGCCATCAGAATGGCAAAGAGAATTGGTACACCAGTGACGGGGCGGACAGCCCACTGTCCCAGAAGCTTATTCCATTTCTTGATGATTTGTTTAGCTTGAACGACATCGGCAATAATTTCATTAACTCGCTGACGCCGGCGCAGGTAGATCTCCTCTCGCAACGGAAAAGCTTGCTGACCATGACAAAATGCTACTTCCTCATCTCCTTCAAGAATCAGCAGTGCATCCCCGCGACCCATCCCTGTCGCAATCAGCTTATCAAGCTCCGACTGAATACGCGGATCAGCATAACCTAAAGAAGCCTTAGCTATGTTAGCTTTCAACTCTTGGAAGCCTTGCTTCTTAACTGCTACCGTAGGGATGACAGGTACACCCAAGTGCTTGCTCAGCTTGGCCACATCTATCGTCTTCCCGCTCCTGATGGCTTCATCCATCATATTCAGAGCGACCACGGTAGCGATGCCCATGTCGATTAACTGTTGGGTTAAAAACAAATCCCGCTCCAAATGGAGTGCATCAACGATATTAATCACTATATCTGCATGCAGGATAACATCGCGGGCCACGCGCTCTTCTTCATTAAACGAGGAAACGCCGTAAACCCCAGGTGTATCCATTAAGATATAGTCGCCGTATGGCGCCGTATGAATTTCTACCGTCGTGCCTGGGAAATTGGAAACATCGACATATCGGCCTGTCAATTCATTAAAAAATATAGACTTGCCTACGTTGGGATTACCTACCAGCACAAGACGTTTTTTTCCCTTCGGCAGCTCCATAGTTTCAGCAAGATCATGGCAATGCTTGTTAATAATAACACCTCCTGCTACTAAAAATATGATAATCTCACATGCAAAAAATCAAGATGCTTCCTTAACAGTGATATTGCGTGCAATACTGCGACCGAGCGCCAGTTCCTGCCAGCCTGTATAAATAACTACCGGTCCGGCAGGCAGCTTTTCCCCGCAGGTGACCACACTTCCTTCACATAAGCCGAAACGGATGGCTTGAGCGCGCACATGCCCATCTGCTATTCTGCAAATCTCCACTTTCGCACCGCGCCTAACTTTGTCAAGCGTTGTCATTGAGGCACCTCCAAATAATAATTGTTCTCACTTAAAAGCAAAAAAAAATACTCTATGATATTTGTTCTCATTTTCAATGATAGCTCAAGAAATGCAACCTGTCAAGCAATTTTTTCTCCTAAAACCACAAGCAATGTTTCAAGTGCCAGGACTTGGTCAATTTTTCCACGCTTGATATCCGAATCGGTTTGGAGCAGCAATTCCACCGCCCGGCAAAGCATGGCATCAGTGGCATAGGCAGCCTGACCCGCTAATTTCTCTGCAGCATAAGGATGAATTCCTAACTGAGCGGAAAGATCACCGGCGCGGTAGCCATTTTTCAATAATTCATGAGCCTGCCCCAGTATACGAAACTGCCTAACAAGCATGGCTAGTATCCGCAGGGGCGGCTCTCCTGAAGACAGTAAATCTTTAAGCAAAAAGAGCGCTTTTGGGGTACGGCCTAAAACTACCGCATCCGTCAGCGCAAAGATATCCCCCTGTATCGAACGGGAGGTAGCCAGTAATACGCTGTTTTTATCCAGTTCCTTTTTGCTACCTAAATATGTAAAGAGTTTTTCCAGCTCACTGGCCAGCCGGCGCAAATCGCGCCCTACACGCTCAATTAAAAAGTCGAGAGTCGGTTTGTCCACAATTCTCCCGGCGGCGGCAACCCGCTCCCGCACCCAGCTGTAGAGCGCCGCAGTCTTTAACGGTTCATAAAGGTAGAGTGCCCCGGCCGCCGTCAGCACTTTTGCGGTTTTTGTAGTTTTATGAAAATCGTGCGCACAAATTATTAAGCAGGAACTGGTGTCTTGTCTGCTGTGGTAAGCCAAAAATCTGTCTTGTGCATCTTTATCCCCGGCATCTTTAGCAAAGTACGGAGCTTCCAACACTACCACTAATCGGCTTGCGCCAAAGAGGGAAACTGTATTCGCCATATCAAGTACATGACTCAAAGAACATGTTTCCCCGTCAATACGAGTAACTTCCACAGTACCGTTTTTGCTTTCCATCAACCGCCGGACTTCCTGAACTGCTTCTTCCATTAAAAAATCTTCAGCACCGGAAAATATATAGGCGGCTCTAACAAAGCCTCTGGCTTCTTCCCGCTTTAGCCGCAAAAAATCAGGCTCTTTATTGTAGGCATTCATCTTTGACCTCCGCCGTGTCACAGTTTACGTTTTATTTCGACACAACGAGACAGATTCCTGCCTGGATTTTATCTTGGTTTTTCTTTTGGGTTAAGACCCCACCTCTAAGCGAAGCGTAGGTGGGAATTTTTAATCAGGTGGAGTAGACTCTCCACCTGATTCCCCGATGTTTCAGCAAAGCTTAAACGAGTTCACTTTTGTCTGCACCATGGCAGTAGGCCCCGTCAAAGGGCCGTCCATCCAAGCAGGTTCTCCATGATGGGGACGAATTACTGCCGCTTCCAGCTCTGCCGGTAAGAGCTGACCACACTCAAGGTAGGTATTCAGCAAATGTTTGTGAAACAGAGCCTCAAAAGGCGCTGACAGGTAATAGGGCATACTGTCAACCCACCAAGTGTAATCACTGCCCTCTGCAATTAACAGATTTTCTTTGGCGCGAAGAAATCGTTCCAGTGAAATGGTGCCGCGGACTTCTTCCAGCATTTTGCGGGCATCAAGGAGCATTTCCCATAAGCGGTTTTTGCTCTCACTGCCTATCCAACGGGTAACACTATGGTCGACCCACGAGCCGGAGTGCAGATGAGTCAGTTCCCTTTCCGGCGGGTGTGCCGCTAAAAATTCTGCTAATGTTACAGTCTTTAGCAATGAATCTGCGGATAGGCGTCTGTAGAGGCGGTGCAAGAATCCCTGTTTATCATTGGGATACCATTCCCAGGCATTTTCTCCGTCCAGTGCAATAGTAACGAGCTGCGCTCCGTGGTGGCCAACCACACTTTCCCGGATTTTGTGAAAGCGCTGAATCAGATCGTCTACGGCATGATCCAGACACATCTGATGATAGACAAAGCCAATCCGGTCTGAGAGGTGGCGATCGCGAAAAACCACGTTGATTTCCCTATCTTGCACTTTCGCTTTATATGGTCTATATAGAACATCCGCGTTCAAAACATGCCCAGAGCCATCCCGGTAAATTTCTGTGTTCAGCGAGCGAGCTAAAATGTCTTCATCGCTTACAGTCCAAAGAAAACCGTATTCGGCAAACATGGCGAGCGCTTCGGGACTGACTGCCTGTTCTGGCGGCCAGACACCCAGGGGGAAGCTACCGAAATACCGGCGAAACTGATTTATCGAGCGCACCGTCTGTTCCGCAGCGTCTTCAGGATAACTAAATGTACGCGGCAGAGGCAAGCCGGGAGATGCCCTCAAAGCAGAGTTGCTGTCAATCAGCAGCGGAATAATCGGATGATAAAACGGTGTGGTTATCAGTTCTATCTGACCTTTTTCTGCCAACTCCTAATGAACCGGCACCACTTGCCGGATAATCTCCCACTGTTTCTCGATAACAAGTTTTTTGTCTGCCTCACAAAACAGTTGACCTTTTTTCTGCAGCGCTGCCAATTGGGGGTCCTGCTGGCGGATTTCCGGATCAATCCAAACGAGATTAAACCAAACCTGCAGATCCAAATAGTCCTGATCTGTAAAGTGAGCCAAAGCCGCATCGACAGAGGCCGGCTCTCTACAGCGCCCCTGTTTTGTTAACAATTCGTTGTAGCGAGGCCAACAGCCAATTACCTGCTCCCAGTGAATATCAAAATAATGTTGGAGCAGAAAACGTTTTTCTTGTTTAGACAACTCATTTACGGCTTTGTTTGCCCGCAAATAGTAGTCATCCGCACCGGCAAGATAATCTTCCAGCTGGGCAACCAGAGCAGGAGTAAGATTAAATGTCTGGCGAATCTCCGGATAATTACGTAGAATAGCAGCCATCTGGTAATAATCTTTTGTGGCGTGCAGCCTTACCCAAGGCATAATATACTCTTTTTTTACTCTGTCTTGGTAGTAGGGCTGATGCTGGTTCCAGATAAATGCTATATGTAGAGGTTTCAGCTCAACTCACCTCCCTTTTTAAGCTCAAAAACCTTCTGCACAAATGAAAGCGAGGATGCCTCACCGGGCTGCAAGCCGAGTTGCCAGGCGGGCAACAGCGTTGACCCCTGATAGACGCGTTCCATGCCGTCTTCCGATTGGGAAACAGTTTCCAGTGGCATCCGCCAGAGCTTTACAGCTTGAGCAAAATTAAACTGGGTAGAAATACCCAGCCACTCATCTACCAGCCCAATCTGCTCCACCTGCTGCAATTCTCCGCTGGATGAAAGATTGCTCTCATTCAACTCTACACCCGGCACGCTATAATATCGGTCCGGCGCCTGACCGGCGAGAAAGTTAATATTAAACTCCACCGCAAACATCACCGTTAACCGGCTTTCCCCCGAATTTATCAGACGATAATCATAGCGTATTTCACCGCTTTGCGGAAGATAAGTCAGCGTTTTTTCCACGCGCACAGGCCAAACCTGCCCCGCCATGCCAACTAAACCATCCCGCCCAAGACTGATTCGCGCTGCCCCGCTTGCCTCGCTGCTCGAAAGCAGATAAGGGCTTCCGGCAAAGTCACCCACTTCTACTGCACCAAGCCCACACAGCAGCTCTTCCAGCCTGATGTCAACAGGGAAAAAATGATCAATCAATGATGCTCTGCGATAATTGTCATAGATTAGCAGCTGCTCCAGTCCGGCCTCTTTAACCCGGGTAATTTGATGAATTGTTTTTGTTTCCGAGCCGCTTGTCTGCCCGTCAGCCAGCTCAAAAATATTACAATGGTATGCTTCACGGCGGCGGCTGAGCACATCAAAAAGATTGAACCGGAGCGGCTTGAAATCGAGCTCAAGCAAAGAACCGCCCTGAGCCGGCGAAAGAATAAAACCAAGTTCCGGGCCGCTTACTAAAACTTCCTCTGCACCGTCGTAATCAAAGTCTTTCTTCTCCAGTTCCAGCCAACTCTGCTGCGGGTGCAGAAAACGGTCAATCACTGTTTCTGCCGCAATAATTCTGCTGTAAAGTGCGGAACGAAGAAAATTTAAGTAGAGTCCGCCAAACACGCCGTGCCAGTAGGCACAGTTGCACTGGCTGGCCCAAAGGTATTCCCGTGCCACTTCTTTCTGCGGGCCGGCCGGCAAAAGTTCCAGCTTTTCCCGGACATGCAGCATCCGTTTATGAATCTGATTACTCTCGGGATAACGGATAAAGAAGTTTCGCCAGAAGCCTCCTGACCACTCCATCATCTCGCGGTAGGAGCCGGCAGGCAGATACACTCGTCCGGCCGGAGGCCGCTCCTTTAAAAACTCGGCGCAAGTGGTTACATTAAGCCAATGGCTGTTTTCTTCAAGCAGCGTAAAAAAGCGTCGCAGCCACTGATTGTCATAGACAAGCTCGGCTGTTCCTGGCCATGAGCCAAACTTTTCTCCGTCGTCGGCCAGCACCACCACTCGCTCGCTCTCTGCTGTAGCCATGCTGTACAGATAATCAATAGTTTCCTTTGGTTCGGCAAAGGGAACTAAGTAGCGCAACTTTTCATTGATGGGAAAGATATAGAGGGGCTTCCCTTCTTCTTCAGTTAAGTAATAGTGCAGCGTTTCTTCTTCCGAAAAGCCCGCATTGTGGAAGTAGGCATCGTCCAGATTAGGATAGGGGACAGCTTTTAGCCGCCGACCCTCCCACACCACCGTACAAGCCGGCCTGGCATACGGCGGTTCGTCAGAATGAACGTACTATCGAGTATCGCTTCGTCAGACTAATTAGACCCAGTTTGGTTATATGTTCGTTAGTAAAGGTACGCTTTAAGATAGGGCTATTGGATATCCTCCAGTAGCCTTTTCTTGTATTAGCGAACTCCCATGCTTTAGCGTTATCTATCCCCAGTTTGACTAAATTGTCATGTCTGGTTCTGATTTTACGCCACTGTTTCCA
>QLUI01000059.1 GCA_018725345.1 Bacillota bacterium
ACGATTGGTGAGCTGTTTTATTATCTTCGAGAAGAGTTAGCAGACATAAAACTCTCTCAATCTCTGATGTTACTGGTTGATACCCTTCGGGATGTTCTCAAAAAGCTTCCTTTGCTGAGCCAAGAAATGGCGAATCAAATAATGACTGCATTTTTGAATACGATACCACTGCCATTAAAGCAGAAGCTGTTATTGTGCGCGTAACTATCTTGATGTTTAAAGGTTTGAACTGATTTTTTTGGCTGGGAAAGTTGAGAATTTAACAAAAGCGGATGGTCAAGAGCCATCTTTTGGGGTGGCTCTTTGACCGGAAGCATGGCTCAATTTTTCCGGAGGCGTGGCTCACTGGTCACCGGAATCGCGGCTTTATGACGCCGTAATATGCACATTTATTTTTTTTGTTTACATAATATATATTATCGGACGTTTTTCTGATTGATGACTTGTCAATGTTGAGCATTTACTGATGCATAAAATATCGTAAACATTAAGCAGGCTGCCGACAACCTCATTGTCGGCAGCCTGCTTTGATTGCCTCACGATTTTGCATGTATCTGCCGCGTGTTGCTTTTATCCAATCCTCCAGATGGCGCTTGCGGTGGGCCGGAGTTCAGAAGGCATGCTCGAGTGCTTCTTTTTTTACGTTGATTTTTTACGTTGATCTGATAGTTCTCATCAAGAGTCCCCTCAACCAAGCAAAACGGACATTGAATTTTATCTTGGTTTTTCTTTTGGGTTAAGGCCCCACCTCTAAGCGAAGCGTAGGTGGGAATTTTTGATCAGGTGGAGTAGACTCTCCACCTGATTCCCCGATGTTTCAGCAAAGCTTAAACGAGTTCACTGTCGCCAAGAAGCCTATATGTATATTTTCTCTATTTCTTCTCATTATCTATTCGGATGCCCACAGGGATTCAGGGCGTTTATCGAGCACATCTTGATGATAAGCGCGTAACACTTCGGCCACACTCCAGGCTTGGTAGGGACAACCACGCGGCGTATGCGGATGTTCCCCGTCAAAAATTTCTGCGATCGATGCCAGACCGAAATCAAAGAGATGGTGGAAAAAGGGAGCCAGTATACGCGCTGCAGTTAACTTGGAGAGACGCGAGTAATTGCGAATCTGCCGGTAGGCTGTTATGTAGGGGCCAATTAGAAAAGCCCAGGCAGTCCCCTGATGATAAGCTCCGTCACGGCTGATACGGTCACCTTTGCAGTTGGGGCGGTAATCCGTCTCATAGGGTGCTAGGGTGCGCAGTCCAAAAGGAGTATAAAGGTGTCGACTCACTGCATTTAAAACTTGTCTTTCTTGGCGGTGAGAGAGCAGCCGATATGGCAGGCTAAGAGCAAAAAGCTGGTTGGGGCGCAACCGCTCATCCCGCACACCACGGTAAACGACGTCTGCAAGATAGTCATGCCGCATACACCAGAAGGTCGCAGGAAACTTTTTCTGCACGCGCAGCGCCAACTCCCCATAAAGTTTGCGTGCATCGTGATCGCCTAGTCTTCCTGAGAGCAGCATCATAAAATAAAGTGCGTTATACCAGAGTGCGTTGACTTCCACTGCTTTGCCAAAACGCGGTGTCACTACCCAGTCTCCCACCTTGGCGTCCATCCAAGTAAGCTGAATACCCTTTTTGCCGGCGGTTATCAAACCGTCTGCATCCATGACGATCCCGTAGTCAGTACCGATGCTGTAACTATGTATAATTTTTTTTAGAATAGGATAGATTTCTTCCTTAATAAAATCGAGATCGCCGCTGTAATCTAAGTATGCTTTAATCGCCTGAAAATACCAGAGTGAAGCATCTACAGTGTTATAGTGAGGTGCAGAACCGTCTTCAGGTATAAAATTAGGCATTAAGCCGTTTTGTTCGAGACGAGCGTATTTAGCCAGAATCTTTTTTGCTTCCGCCAAGCGACCGGTGACTAGCAGCAAACCAGGCAAAGCAATAAATGTATCACGACCCCATTCCCCAAACCAAGGATAACCGGCGATAATGGCCGGTTCCTCTTCTTTATAAATCACAAACTTATCAGTGGCCCGTGCCAGTTCATGACAGAGCGGGTTTTTACTGGTCATGCGAGAAAGAATTGTCTTTTGCCTGAGCAATTCTTCCCGATAAAGTCGTTTATAGTCGGTTGCCAAGGAACCGGAAAGTGAAGCGGAAATGGCAAACTCACCTCCCGCAGCTAACTCTGTTTCCCAGAAACCAGGGATAAAATGGTGCTCCAAATATTCCTCACCTCTCTCCCGCTCTTGAGAGTAATACATGTTATAGTACCAGGCGTACATCTCATGAAAAGTACCGCCAGTGCTTGAAAGCGTAACAAGAGAGCCTTGAGGTGACTTGATTTGCACAGTATTTCCGTTAACCTTTTTCTCAAAGGGCCAATTCGATGTATGATTAACAGTATGGTGCGAACGATCATTTACTAACGGATACAAACGAAGCTTACAAATCCGATTTGCTTCCACTCGGTAACGGATGACTGTTGTGGCTTCCCCTTTGACCATGAAAACTTCTTTGATTAGATAAATATCCTCCATGCGATAAACAAAGGTGGGTATAGGATCATTGAAAAACTCCACCAGATGGATATGGCCAGTTTGGTATTGGTCATGCGCCAGTTGATTGGAAGCCAAGAAGTAGGTGCGCCCGTACACCGTCAACTCTTCGTGAATTTTTGAGAGGAAAAGGCGCCTTTCTCCTCCTGCCAAAGGACTTGAAATTAGCAGCCCGTGATAACGACGTGTATTTGAGCCGGCAATGGTGCCGCTGGCGTAGCCGCCGATTCCGTTTGTTAGCAACCATTCTTTTTCCGCTGCCTTATCCCACTCGGAGACAATATGAGGTCCAAAACGCAAAGTGACTACACCTCCCTTACCTTATACTCTCTGCTTCTGTCAGGAGGCAGAGCATGCCTTTCACCCCGGCTTCTACGCCTAAGGTGGCTTGTTTCAGCGTAACTGAAGCAGCCGCCGGTAGTATTGCATAATTTCGGATCGCCTTTTCCAGTGGAACAAAAAGTTCATCTCCCGCCGCGGAGACACCGCCACCAATGACCACAACTTCAGGATTTAACATGTTCACCAGATTGACGAGCGCGATGCCGAGATAATAAACGGCCTCAGAGACAATCTCCTGCGCAAGTTTATCTCCAGCTCGGGCTGCGCTAAAAACAGTGGCAGCATTCACTCTTCCTCCCTGCTCTCGTGCCAGTTCCCGCAACAGGGTTGCTGTTCCGTTTTGCAGCGCTTCATTTGCTGCACGGGCTATGGCAGTACCGGAAGCAACCGTCTCCAAGCAGCCATAGCGCCCACAACCGCACAGGATTCCGCCAGACTTAACGACCATATGGCCTACTTCGCCGGCAAAGCCGCGAGAGCCGCGATAAATTTGACCACCTAATACCAAGCCCGCACCAATCCCTGTGCTGACAGTAATATACAGCACGTCTTGACTGCCCGAAGCAGCACCACGACGTGCTTCGCCGATTGCGGCGGCGTTAGCATCGTTTTCTGCCAATACCGGTACGAATAATTTTCTAGACAACCGCTCTTCCACTCTGATCTGATCCAAGCCGGGAATATTTGGTGAATGAATTAGCAGCCGCCTTTGCCAGTCAAAAAATCCCGCCAGACAAACGCCCACAGCGCTTAGACGATTTGTCCTAGCGCCAGCCTGTGACAGTAGCTCCCTGACAGAAACTGCTATCTGCCCTAAAATTGCTTCAGGACCTTCATCCACCAATGTGTCGTAGCGAATACTACTTAAAATACGTCCGCTATTTTCAGCCAATACTGCATAAATTTTGGTGCCGCCAAGATCTACGGCGGCATAAAGCTTTTCCTGCATCACTATTTCTCCTTTCTACTGATTTGCCAATAGGCAGGCAATAGAAGCTAGTTGCTCATATTTTTCTAGATAAGCACATACGGTAGCAACATAAGTTGCATGTGACCAAGTGAGCGGCGCAACAGAAAGCGCTTCCCCACTGAAGGGGTGTAGCTGCTCTGGCAGTACCCCACTAAATAAGGAAGAGCGATCGGCCCACTGCAGCAATTCTACTGCACGCGAGAGTTCCTCCAGCTTGATAGCTTTGGCAATATACCACTGAGCCAGCCACAAAGTACAGATTATCCAAGGGTTTCCTGGAACAATGCTAATATCCTTCGTTTTCTGGAAATAGTAATCATCAGTATAGCGGGCAATTCCACCCACGTCAGTTTTCACCCAAAGCCCTTCTTCAATGGCGCGCATGGTGCGCACAATCCGTTCGTCATCTGCAGGTAGCACGTCAAAAGCAAAAAGAGCCCAAAGCGAACTTTCCAGCGTAGTATCTTTCTCATAACCGCCGTCTGCCTTAACAAGGTAACCGCGGATAAATCGGCCCAGCTCTGGATCATAAAGATGCTCCAATATCCCTTGATGGAGCATCTGGGCCGCTTCCTGATAAACATGCTGTTTTTCGTCTTCTCCTAGCACTTCAGCAAATCGGGCAGCCGCCTTCAGCGCCGCATAGACGGTGGCAGCAGTATAGGTAAAAATTCCACGTCGTTCCTCCCAGAGGTCATAGCTAGGCTTAGGCAGATTAAAGCTATCTTCAATATAATTGCTCATGAAATCGGCAGCCGGTTTAATAAACCCGCGGTAACAAAATTGAATGAAGTTTAGGTCACGTTGCCGCTTATAATATTCCCAAAGCGCACAGATTACAAGCGCAGTTTCGTCTTCCTGAATTGGTATTTGCGAACGGCCGTGCTCTATCCAAGGATGCCATGAAGAACCTACCGAACCGTCCGGGTTATATTTATGCAATATAAATCCTTTATCTGTGATGGAATTCACGCAAAAATAAAAGAACTGAAGTACCATTTCATGATAACCGGCCAAAATAGCGGCCATGGCCACTAGAGCCCCATCACGAGGCCACATATAGCTGTAGTGATCACGGCTGTAATGCAGGATTTCCGAATCATTAGCGGCTATAATCGCTCCCGTATTACGGTCTATCTGGGTGCGTAGAATGAGTAGGCTGCGTTTATATTGATCGACCACATTTTGAGGCAAGTTGAGAAAGGCAGTCTCCTGTTTGTTAACCCACTTCTGCCAGAATGTCTCTACTCTATCCAATAGGCGTGCCGGTGAGCGGTCTACAACATACTCGTTAAGCTGACGAACTTCCTGATAGTTTTTACCGACCACCAGCCAGTAGTATAACGTCTTTTCCTCTCTGGCCTCAAGGAACATACGAAAAGAAATAGTGCTGTCTACAGAGCCTTGAGCAATGGGGTTGTTAGCCAATCGGCCGTTCTCTGCGTCTCGCCAAGTCCCTTCCGAGCCGCCAAAACGCTTCACTCCGGTCGTGTATTCAAAAATCCTCTCACCATGAGCTCTTCCGTTCGCTAAGAAATATCTGTTGCGCTTGTAATGGTACACTGCCGAAATTTCCGGATTATAGACGGCCGTGTCGCCAACTTCGCTTTCGTCAATGGAAAAATCATGCGTAAAAAAAATTCGCACTTCGCGTCGGCGTGTTGCCGCATTTTTTACTTTCATCCGTTTAAGGTAGATATTGTCTGTGAAATGTACGGCATCGTTAATTAACAGCTCGAGCTCCAACTCTCTGTTGGAAGCTTTTATATCACTAACCAAAGTTTCCTGCTTGTAGCCGCCGATTTTTTCCCAAGACGAAGAATAACACCATGAGAAATGACCTTCAGTCCAGATGCCAAAAGCACAAAAATGTCCGCCCACGTGGTTTAACTGACCGACATAGGGAAAATATAGATCCCGAATACTTAGATTTGCATCCATATTTACAAGCAGTTGACCATTCCCGAAGACAAGCGGTCTTGGCATTAATCTGCCTCCTTATTCTGCTTTACGGGCTGACTGTGCTTCCTCCCAGACCTGTTTGTAGATTTGTTTCGTCTGTTTAGCCAACTCCTGCCAGGAATATGCTGTAACCGCTCTTTCTTTAGCTTGGCGACCCAGTCGCTCTCGCAACAACGGATCAGCCAGTAACGTGCTGATTGCTGCCGATAAGGCCAGATGGTTTCCCGGTGGAAATTTTAAGCCATCGCTGCCATGACGAACCACTTCCCCCAACCCCCCTACATCAGAAACAATCAGTGGGGCTGCTGCCGCCATAGCCTCAAGCGCCACTATACCGAAAGGCTCATACAAACTTGGCAATACTGCAATGTCAGCAGTGGCTAACAGCCTGTTGCGCTCTTCGTCAGTCACAAAGCCGGTAAAGATTATGCTGTCGGCAACACCATGCTCCTCTGCCAGTATTTTCAGGAAATCCAGCATCGGCCCTTTGCCACTAATCACAGCCTTAGTATTAGGGAAAAGAGGTAAGACGGAAATCAAAGCCCGCACGAGAGATTCTACTCCTTTTTCCCGCACTAGGCGACCAATAAAATAGATGATGGCCTCTTTATCCTTAGCATATTTGCGCCGCTCTTCACCCTGCAACCGTTTTGCCATCACCTTTTCCGGCATTACGCCGTTTTGAATAACCGAAATCTTGCTCATAGGCACAGAAAAAAGACGGGAAACTTCCTGAGCCATGAAATAACTGCAACAAATAAGCTGATCGGCACCCTCGGCCAACTTCTGCTCTTCGGCATGAATTTTTTTCTGCAACTCAGTATACAAGCCTCCGTTGCGACCGAATTCGGTCGAATGTATAGTGACAACGAGAGGAAGTTGCCAAAAGTGCTTCAGCTTAAGAGCAGCGGCTCCTACAAGCCAGTCATGAGCGTGAAGAACCACCAGCTTATTGGCGGAAATAAGTTGCTGTGCCAAGTTAAAAAACAACAGATTTAACTGCATTACCCAGTTGTAAAAATCTATATCTTCCCCAGCCCTCTGGTAAGGAGCCAGACGGTAGACATATACGCCGTTATTTAGCTCATATGGGGCGGTATTGCCAGTACGCGAAGTCAAGACGGCTACGGGCTGCCCTTGCTTAGATAGTGTTTCGCTCAGATCCTCCACATGCCGAGCCAGTCCCCCCATAATCTCCGGAGGGTATTCCCAGGAAAGCATCAATACTGTGGGATCCGCTTCTCGATTGGATAAGATGGAAAACTGTTCCGGAACAAATGATTGTGGCTCCAATACAGGAAACAAGTCTGACCCGGTAATTTCCGCGACAGTCAATTCCGTGACGCAATTCTGCCCGCTCGAAATCATTGTGTCTAAACGACTAAAGTTTTCGAGATGAGCCAGAACCCTTTGCGTGGCATACTGATGGGTTGTTCCGGCATTGAGCATAAAAGCCCAGTCTGAGCTTTGCGCCAACAAAAGTTCCCGTGTCATCTGGTTAAGAATCAGCTTTTTCTCCGGGTCAGGCTTGGGGTGTGCGGCAGCATGACGAATTAAACATTTTTCAGCCTGATGGTAACGCGGATAGAGCCAATCATTTTTCGGGTTCAACCAAACTTTGCTATACCCTCCTTCTCCCCAACTTGAATGGAACAGTTCAGCAGTGCTTGAACAACCGTAGGCATCAAGATAACGGGAAGGCGTGGAAAGTTTGTATATATCAGAGCATTCAGCCGCCTTGCGAAGTAAAGACTCGAGAAAATCTGGACCCTCAAACCACCAATGTCCAAAAAGCTCGGCATCATATGGTGCTGTCACCACCGGAACGACAGCCTGTCTGGCAGCCAGATGTTCAATTTGCCGCTCACGGTTAAAATGAAAGTTGGCGGCATGCTCCTGTGCCCTTTCTAACGCCCGCCAAGGGTCGTAAGGTTCTTTAGGCAGGTTATTCCCCGTCACGCGCCAATACTTTAATCCAGTGTTTATTCGAACCAGATATGGCAAAAAACGGTGAAGATAAGCTTCATCCAAGTCAAAACCTATGTCACGGTAATATTCCCTGTAATCAGGATTACCGGGATATCCGGATTGAATGCTCCAAACCTGAGAAGATGTCTCCGGATCACGGGCAAAGATAGCGACGCCAGACGATGTGCGTACCGGAGCGTAAACGTTGTTCTGCGGTGGGGGCCAGGCGTTTTTCAAGCCGTGGGTATCCACAAAGGTAAACTCAAGCTGGTTTTCGGCTAGGATTTTATCTAGCCCAGGGAAATAGCCGCATTCCGGTAACCATATCCCCCGCGGCCGGTAACCAAAACGAGCAGAAAAGGCATCCAGCCCCACCTGAATCTGTGTGCTTACCGCTTCATTTGTTTGCATCAGCGGCAAATAGCCATGAGTCGCACAGGTAGTAATTAGTTCAAGGTTTCCATTTTTTGCCAATGATGAGAAGCCCGCAAGAATATTACCATGGTAATATTCAATATAAGTTTGGTGCAGAGTGCTGAGACGATCTCTATAGTAGCTTGCCAGGCGGTGAAAGAGCTCCTGTCCTCTAGTACGATTTACTTCGCTTTCTGCCAACCTAATTAGACGTTGCAAATAATCTTCGTAACGTCTAATTAGCACCGGGTGATCCAGCATCGCCAGTA
>QLUI01000006.1 GCA_018725345.1 Bacillota bacterium
GGGAAACGAGGTAGAAAGAAACAGAGCAAGGCGAAAAACCTGCTGGATCGCCTGAAGCAGTACCGTCAGGAGACGCTGGCCTTCATGTACGATTTCAGCGTTCCGTTTGACAACAATCAGGCCGAAAGGGATATCCGAATGATGAAGGTTCAACAGAAAATCTCAGGGACCTTTCGCAGTACTCAAGGAGCAGATATTTTCTGCCGTATCAGGGGCTACATCTCCACCGTCAGGAAGAACTCCCTTCCTGTGATCGATGCTATTCAAGCTGTCTTCGAGAAGAATCCTTTTATTCCGGCACGCGCGGGCCCTTGACAATGGTGCTTTTGTTTGCTATCATTAATATGGAGGCTGAATAGTTACAGTTTTTCCATCAACCATCAACCATCAACCATCAACCATCAACTATCAACTATCGATGAAAACGCAACCTTTTGATGTTTTACTCAGGTGTATTCTCAAAGAGTATGAGGGAAAACAGTCTATTTTGGGAATCCATCGTTCCCTGTTCTACACGCCCAAAAAGGACAGCCCTTATGTCACCGGGAATATGTTTGGACAAACTCTTGCCACTCCCATTGGGCCTGCTGCCGGGCCACACACTCAACTCGCCCGGAACATTGTTAGCGCCTGGCTCTCAGGCGGCCGTTTCATCGAATTAAAGACTGTTCAGATCATGGATGAGCTCGAAATCGCCCGGCCGTGCATTGATATGGAAGACGAGGGATACAACGTCGAATGGTCCCAGGAACTGAAACTGGATCAATCTGCGGGGGAATATATCAATGCCTGGGTATTGATTCATATTTTACACCGCCTGCTCGGATTTGAAGGTAATTTCCCGCCAGGCACCATTTTTAACATGAGCGTGGGCTATAACCTGGAGGGGATAAAAAGCCCGCCTATGACCCGCTTCATGGACCTAATGGTTGATGCGTCCGAAGAAATTGCCCAAATCCGGGTAATTCTGCAAGCGGAGTTTCCCCAGTTTGCCGATATCGAGATCCCGTCTCAGGTTACAAACAACGTTACTCTTTCCACCATGCACGGCTGTCCGCCGGATGAAATTGAACGGATTGTCCGTTACCTACTCACGGAGAGAGGTCTGCATACCATGATTAAGCTGAACCCCACTCTGCTGGGGAAAGAGATGGTCTCAGGTATTCTCCATGACACTCTCGGCTACGGCGAGATTGAGATACCTGATTCTGTGTTTGAGCATGATCTGAGATACGAGCAGGCCGTGGAGATGATTAAATCGCTCAAGCAACCGGCTGCCAAGCAAAACCTGACCTTCGGCATCAAACTGAGCAACACCCTGCCCGTGCGAAACAATAAAGGCGCCCTTCCCGGCGACGAAATGTACATGTCGGGACGCGCTCTTTATCCTATCACCATCAAGCTGTTCCACAAACTTGCTCGGGAGTTTAACGGCGACTTAAGCGTCTCATATTCAGCCGGGGCAGATGCGTTGAACGTGACGAGCATCCTGTCGGCCGGCGCCCAGTCGGTTACAGCAGCCTCTGACCTGCTCAAACCGGGCGGTTATTCCAAGTTACTGCAGTTTTTGGAGAACCTGGAGAATGAAATGCGTAACCGGGGTGTGGCAAGCCTGGACGAACTTGCCCGCAATAAACTGGATAACTTGAAGCAGGCAGCGGTGGATGCGCTGGAAGACCGGCGCTATAAAAAGGATTACCATCCCTATGGATTGCCAAAGGTTCAGACCGGACTCAAACTGTTTGATTGTGTCACCGCCCCTTGCATGGAGCAGTGTGCAGTGTGCCAGGAGGTACCCGAATATGCGTGGCTGATTGCCCGGGGGGAATACGACCAGGCGCTCGAGGTTATCCTCGCCCGCAACCCCTTGCCGGCGGTGAATGGATATATGTGTACTCATCTCTGCCAGACCCGCTGTACCCGGAACAATTATGATGAACCGGTAGCTATCCGGGCCCTGGAGCGGTTTGCCGCCAAAAAGGGGCACGTTAACGGAATGATGGGTGGGGGGTGGGGAACTATCAACTATCAACCATCAACTAAAGTGGCTGTCATCGGTAGCGGCCCTGCGGGATTGGCCGCAGCCTTTTTCTTGGCGCTAAACGGTGTCCGGGTGACAATTTACGAGGCTAAAAACAGGGCAGGCGGCATGCCGGCCGTCGCTCCGGCATTCCGGATTCCCCTGGCCGTTGTCCAGGAGGATATTGACCGAATCACAGGGATGGGTGTGGAAATCAGACTCTCTCATCCTGTCACCATACCGCCGGAGGAATTGTTAAAAGAAGGCTTTGATGCGGTTTACGTCGCATCAGGTTTCCCCAAAGATGCCCCGCTGAACATGGAAGGAATAGAAGCAAAAGGTGTTATTGGCGCACTCAAGTTGCTCGAGCGCGTGGCTCAAGGAGAGAAGCCCGATCTGGGCTCCAGGGTGCTGGTGATTGGCGGCGGCAACATGGCAATAGATGCCGCCCGCACGGCTCAGAGGCTGACAGGTAAGCCGGTAACGGTTGTCTACCGGCGGACAGAGCAGGAGATGCCGGCTACACGGGAAGAGAAAGAGGAGCTTTTTGCCGAAGGTAACATCCTGGAAGAACTAGCCTCCCCCACCCGGGTGATCTTAAGGAACGCTTGTGTGGCCGCCCTGGAGTGCGTGAGGAACAAGTTAGGCGAAGCCGATGCGGATGGACGCCGAAGGCCGGTTGAGATTAAAGGCAGCGAATTTCAGATTGAAGCTGATTCCATTGTGGTAGCTATCGGTCAAAGCCCGGACGTCACCTTCCTCCATGGCAGCGCTATCTCCCGGCACAACAACGGTGCCATCTCAGTTGATCCCCAAACCGGCCTAGCGGGCATACCCTGCGTTTACGCCGGCGGGGACGCAACCCGGGGGCCGGCCATCATTATCCAGGCCTGCGCCGACGGACGGCGGGCGGCCGAGTCTATTTGCGCAGAACTTGGTATTAATCCGCCCCTACTAGCCTCGCCTCCACATGTTCTTTCCGAAGAAGAAATACTACAAATAAAGCGTGTGCGGGCCAGAAAAGAGGCAACCTGCAAGCCCAAAATGCTTATCCCTGACCACCGTACCGGTTTCAACCTTGTTGAGCAAACACTGACGGAAGAAGAAGCGCGCCAAGAGGCTGCCCGCTGTATGCAGTGTGCCGCTTTGTGCGACAAATGCGTCGAGGTCTGCCCTAACCGGGCCAATTATACCTTCTTTGTACGGCCGGTGAGTATGTCGCTGCCTCAACTTTCGTGCCGCAATGGCGGACTGGTAGTGAGGGGAGAAGAGTCATTCCGGGTTGAGCAAACCCGGCAGATTGTCCACTTAGAGGACTTCTGCAACGAGTGCGGCAATTGTGCTACATTCTGTGTGCATCACGGCAAGCCATATCTTGAGAAGCCCAGGCTCTTTTTAAACAAAGCTGATTTTGAGCAAGAAGAGGATAACGCTTTCTACATAGAAGGGAACACTATCCGGCACCGCGAAGGTGGTCGTGAGTCGAAACTTGCAGTGGGAAAGGGGATCCTTGAGTTTGAAAACGATCTGGGCCGCATAAGCCTTTCGCCTGCTTTTGAAATCAGAGAAATGATTTTAAGAGGAGAATTTACAGGAGCCTTGTCCATGAAAGAAGCGGCTCAAATGGCTTTGATTCACAAGGGGGTTACCGAATCGCTGCCTTTCCTGCTGGAATCTGCTGCCATGAGTGATGAGTGATGAGTGATGAGTGATGAATCCCCACCCCTCACTCCGCATTCATCATTCATCATTCGGGGCTCGGGGAGGGACTTAGATTATGAAATCAATTTTTCGGGGCAGACATTTTATTACACTGGATGATTACGCCAGGGAAGAAATAGATATAATGCTGGAAGTGTCACTTGACCTCAAGAA
Organism: Bacillota bacterium; assembly: GCA_018725345.1. GTDB lineage: Bacteria > Bacillota > Dethiobacteria > Dethiobacterales > Dethiobacteraceae > GPS1B09. The sequence continues at coordinate 3,896 of QLUI01000006.1, forward strand.
AAAATTCGCCATGGGTGTTCCGACACCCTATCTTCAGTATCAAACCATATTCCTGATGTTTTTTGAGCAATCTACCAGAACAAGAAACTCCATGGAAGCCGGTATTTCCCAACTAGGCGGGCATGCCAACTATTTGGATACAAGTGGTATGCAGATCGCTCACGGCGAAAGCGCTAAGGATACTGCCATTGTTCTATCAAGATATGGGCAGGCCATTGCCTGCAGATACTGCGACTGGGGTATTGGAAACAAGTATCTAAAAGAGATGGCCCGGTGGTCTACCGTACCTGTTATGAATTTACAGTGCGACCTCTATCACCCCTTCCAAGGGTTAGCCGATTTGATGACCATGAAAGAGAAAATCGGGGACTTGAAGGGCGTAAAGGTTTCCATCATCTGGGCCTACGCCGAAAGCCGCAAAAAGCCCATTTCCGTGCCACTGTCCCAGGTACTGTTATTTCCGCGGTACGGTATGGATGTAGTGCTTGCCCATCCCAAAGGCTATGAACTGCCTGACTGGGTAATTGAGAAAGCCAGAGCAAATGCCGCCAGGCATGGTGGTACGGTAACTGTTACCAACAACGAAGCCGAAGCATATGAGGGGGCGCATATCGTTATTCCGAAAAATTGGGGCAACTGGGTAACCGACCAGAGCACTTCTGTTATCGATGACCACCTGGTTGCCAACAAGAGCTGGATCTGCACCGAAGAAAAAATGGCCACCGCGGGTAAGGAAGTAATGTATATGCACGCCCTGCCCGCTGACAGGGGTAACGAAGTAGTTGATTCTGTTATTGATGGGCCGCACTCTATTGTATATGATGAGGCCGAAAACCGCCTGCATACGGCGAAAGCCGTGATGACTTTGTTGATGGGAGGCTGGGGTCAAAAATTACCTTTGTAGGGGCGACATTTATGGCGCCCGTTGATGTGGGTCGGATGAATCCGACCCCTACAAGAATGGAGGAAACCGGAAATGAGTATCTTGATTAAGAACGTTACCATTGTTACAATGAACCATAACAGGCAAATCCTGCATGGTAGTGTTTATATTGAAGGTGACGAGATTAAGGAGGTGGGCGACGCTGCCCACCAAGCAAACAAAGTGATTGATGGTGCCGGTCAGGTCTTAATCCCTGGTCTGATTCAACCCCATATTCATCTTTGCCAGACTCTCTTTCGTGGCCAGGCCGATGACCTGGAATTATTGGATTGGTTGAGACTGCGTGTTTGGCCACTGGAGGGCGCTCATGATCCCGAATCCATATACTATTCAGCTCTTTTAGGTTGTGGTGAGATGTTTTTGGGAGGCACTACATCCATCATAGATATGGAAACGGTGCATCATACCGATTCGGCTATCCAGGCTATAGCCGATTGCGGTATGAGGGCCATAACCGGCAAGGTTATGATGGATCACGGGGAAGCATTACCCGATTCTTTAAGAGAAGGGACTGGACCTTCCATTCAGGAAAGCGTGGACCTTTTGGAAAAGTGGCATGGTAGATACAACGGTCGCATTCAGTATGCTTTTATGCCCAGGTTTGTGGTTACATGCAGCGAGGAGCTGTTGGCAGAGGTAGCCAAATTGGCCGGACAGTACAATGTTAAAGTCCACACCCACGCGTCAGAGAACAGGTCCGAGATACAATTGGTGGGGCGTGAAAGGGGTATGCGGAACGTAGCCTACCTGCATAAGTTGGATATGACCGGGCCCAACCTGATTTTGGCCCACTGTATTTGGCTGGATGATACGGAGATAAGCATTCTGGCTCAAACCGGCACAGCGATGGTCCATTGTCCTTCGTCCAATATGAAACTGGCTTCCGGTATAGCCAGAATAGCTGAAATTGTGGAAATGGGAATTACTGTGGGCATAGCGGCGGATGGCGCTACCTGCAACAATAATCTGGACCAGTTTCAGGAGATGCGCCTTTGCGCCCTTTTGCAAAAACCTTTACATGGACCGACTGTCATGCCTGCCCAAAAGGTATTCGAATTGGCTACTATCGGTGGGGCAAAGGCCATGGGACTTGATAAACAAATCGGGAGCATTGAGCCGGGAAAAAGGGCCGACTTGGCTCTTGTTGCATTAGACGGTTTACACAACACGCCATCTCAGGGAGGCAATATCTACTCGCAATTGGTATACCAGTTGCAGAGTTCCGATGTTGCGATGACCATGGTGGATGGGCAGGTGGTGATGGAGAAACGACAACTGCTAACCATTGATCAGAAAGAAGTGCGGAAAAAGTGCTTAAAAGCAATTACCCGGCTGAAACAAAGGACAGGTGTAATCTTATCGTAACCGTTCACCGCCGAGATGAAACAGGATATGAAGAGTAGGGGTCGGATTAATCCGACCCCTACAGACGCTAAACCGCCAAATTAAGGAGGTAAAAATGCAAGATTGGAAAAAACGAGGGGGAGTAGCTCAAAACATACTTGAAGTAATAGGCCTTACCCCATTAGTAAAACTAAATAGAGTAACTAAAGATACAAATGCAGATATTTTAGTCAAACTGGAATGGTTTTCCCCTTCCGGTTCGTTTAAGGATAGAATCTATTACCGGATGATTACCGAAGCAATACGAAAGCAGGTTCTAAAACCGGGCATGGAGATCCTGGAAACTTCCACCGGTAATGCCGGAATCGCTTGCTCGTTTGTAGGCAGACTATTGGGCTATCCGGTGACCATTATTCTTCCTCAGGGGATGAGTATTGAGAGAAGCAAAATTATGCAAGCATACGGAGCCAATATTATCTATACGCCTGGGGCAGAATCAGATGTAGACCTCTGCTTGCAAAAACAAGAGGAAATCATAAGAGAAAATCCCGGGAAATATTGGGTGCCCAGTCAATTTACCAACCCGGACAACATTATCACTCACTATCTTACCCTGGGCCCTGAAATTTGGCAACAAACGGGAGGAAAAGTTGATGCCTTCGTGGCTACGCAAGGAAGTGGGGGGACAATCACTGGGGTGGGTAGATACCTCAGAGAGAGAAACCCCAGGGTGCTTCTTTACGCTGGCGAGCCCGCTGAAGCACCAATACTAGCCAGAAGACAATGGGGTTCCCATCGGATTGAGGGCATCGGTGACGGATTTGTGCCACAAAATCTAGACTTAAGTCTACTTAACGGCATTTTCCTGGCCACTTCAGATGAAGCCATTGAGATGGCGAAGAGATTGTCCTTAGAAGAAGGATTATTTTGCGGCATTTCCTCAGGAGCAAATGTAGTTGGGGCTATTAAACTGGGCAAGAAACATCCTCAACTCAAGGTGATCGTTACTATACTTAATGATACGGGACAGCGTTATTATTCCACTCCATTATGTGGTGTGGAAAGACATATCGAAATCCCAGCGAGAGAGCATCAACTTGATGATTACACCATTGCCGAGCTTGATAAATATCAAGCAGCTTGGGAGATTGTGGAATGAGAAGGAGCCTTTGCCTTTTATGGGTGAGATGTGAGGAGAATTCAAATGGAAGAACGAATCAAGTGGGTAAATAATCAAAATGCGCGCAAAAAGGGAATAAAAGCAGGCGTAGATTCTTTTAGCGAAAATGAGCTAAGGAAAGTCAGGAGTTTTCATAAAAGCTTTCCTCAATATGAAGTTACACCTCTTAGAAACCTATCCAATTTGGCCGGTATGACCGGCGTGTCGGGAATCTATGTCAAGGACGAATCTTACCGTTTTGGCCTGAATTCTTTTAAGGTCTTAGGAGCCAGCTATGCAATTGGCAGGTATTTGGCGCAACTTCTTAATCTTGATATTGACGGGCTTTCTTTTGAAAGGTTTAAAACGGAAGAAATAAGAGAAAAGTTGGGGGAAATCACCTTCGCCGCGACCTCTGATGGAAACCATGGCCGGGGAGTGGCATGGGCGGCTCAACAGTTGGGGCAGAAGGCGGTAATTTATATGCCTAAAGGCTCGTCTCTCATTCGCCTGGGAAATATAACAGCAACCGGGGCCGAAGGACATATTACCGAATTGAATTATGACGATACTGTAAGGTTAACCGCTGTCAACGCCCAAAAGTATGGCTGGGCAATTATCCAGGACACCGCCTGGGAAGGCTATGAAGATATTCCACTGTGGATAATGCAAGGTTATGCAGTAATAGGTCACGAAGCCTTGGAACAGTTAAATCAACAAGGAGTCGATGCACCAACTCATATATTTATCCAGGCAGGGGTAGGGTCCCTTGCCGGCGGCATACAGGGCTATTTTGCTTCAACCTTTAAGGATTCCCGACCTATTACCGTGGTGGTTGAACCAAATAAGGCCGATTGTTTTTATAAATCCGTTTTGGCCGGAAACGGACGGCCAAGGAGTGTTACCGGTGACATGGATACCATTATGGTCGGTCTGGCCTGCGGCGAGCCGAATCCTATGGGGTGGAGAATTTTATGGGACTATGCCGATGTATTTATCTCCTGTCCTGATCACATCGCTGCAAACGGCATGAGGATTTTGGGTAATCCGTTGCGAGAGGATCCGAGAATCGTTTCGGGGGAATCAGGGGCTGTAACGACGGGCATTTTGGTGGAGATTTTGCGTAATGAACATATGAAAGAAATCAGAGAACAGCTTTTACTTGATAAGGATTCAAAGATATTGGTCTGGAGTACTGAAGGAGATACAGACCCTGTGAATTATAGAAAAATTGTTTGGGATGGAGACATCTAGGGCGGATTGTCAATCCACCACGGAGACCGCCGAGATCGCTGAGACCAAATAAAATGTAACCAGATAACGCAGACAATTAAAGGTAATATTATAAGAGATCTCTGCGTGCTCTGTGGTGAACGCTTACCTCCAACATTTACCCAGAAAGAAAAAAGGAGTTGACGTTTTATGCTGCTTATAGGTAATGGGCGAATTATTACCCGTGATCACGATCAGCCTTATCTGGCGGATGGCTGTGTAGCTGTGAAAGGTAATATTATTATAGAAGTGGGTGGCACTTCAGAGTTAAAAAAACGATACCCTGATGCTGGTTTTATTGATGCCACGGGCAGAGTGGTAATGCCGGGCATGATTAATACCCATATGCACTTATATAGCACGTTTGCCCGGGGTATGGCTTTAAAAGATGCCCCGCCTCAAAATTTCCCGGAAATTCTTGAACGGTTGTGGTGGCGGTTAGACAAGGTTCTGACGCGGGAAGATATTTATTACAGTGCGATGGTGTCGCTGATTGATTGTGTTAAGAACGGCACCACCACCATCTTTGACCATCATGCCAGCCCCGGGGCGGTACGGGAAAGCTTATTTGAGGTGTCCTTAGCGGCGCGTGCCACCGGTGTGCGCAGTTGTCTGTGTTACGAGGTGTCTGACCGCGATGGTGCGGCAGTAATGGAGCAGGGTATGGATGAAAATGTGGAGTTTATCAGGTATGCCAAAAGTGAACCGGGTGATATGGTCAGAGCGATGTTTGGCCTGCACGCTTCCCTGACTTTGAGCGATAAAACACTGGCGCGGTGCTGCGAAGCTAATGCCGGTTTGGGTACCGGCTTCCACATACATGTGGCTGAAGCGGCAGCCGATGTTAGTGATGCTTTGGCCAGGTCGGGGAAAAGGGTGGTGGAGCGCCTGGCGGGGATGGGCATACTTGGCCCTAAATCCATAGCCGCCCATTGTGTTCATGTAAATGAACGGGAAATGGATATTCTGCATCAAACGGCTGCCAATGTAGTTCATAATCCCGAATCGAATATGAGTAATGCGGTTGGTTGTGCACCCGTGCCGACTATGCTGCAAAAAGGTATTACTGTAGGTCTGGGAACCGATGGCTATACCAGTGATATGTTTGAGTCTTTCAAAGTGGCTAATATTTTGCATAGACATCATCATGCTAATCCCAGTATCGCCTGGGTGGAAGCGCCGGGCATGTTGTTTAAGCATAACCCCGCCATTAGCGCCACATATTTTCCCCGCCCGCTGGGGCGACTAGCCCCGGGTTGTTATGCCGATATTATTATTGTTGATTATGATCCGCCGACTCCACTCAATGAGGGTAATCTTGACGGCCATATTCTCTTTGGCATGTCCGGCAGGTCTGTGCGGACAACAATTATTAACGGCCAGGTAATCATGGAGGAAAGGCGTTTGACAGGTATTGACGAAGTTGAGATTTATGCCAAGGCACGTGAGCTGAGTAGTAAATTGTGGGAAAGGTTTTAGAAGGTGAAGGAGGTCAAGAATGCAACCGAAGATGCTACTCGTTGATGTGGGCAGGTGCACCGGGTGCCGGATATGTGAGCTGGCCTGTTCCTGGGCGCACGAAGGGGTATTTAACCCGCTTAAGTCTCGCATATCGGTGATCACTTGGCGAAAGGAAGGAATCGACATTCCTATGGTCTGCCAGCAGTGCGATACCCCTCTGTGCCAGGATACCTGTCCTACTGCAGCCATCTTTAGGGATGGCAAGACAGGGGCACTGGTGGTGGAGGAGAACCGGTGCATCGGCTGCCGCATGTGTATCGTGGCCTGTCCCTTCGGTGGCTTCTCCATCCACACTGAAAGGCACGTGGCGATAAAGTGCGACCTGTGCGAGGGGGAGCCTGCCTGTGTTAAGTACTGTCCCATGGGAGCCATCGAGTACGTGCCGGTTGACAAAGTTGGACTTGCTAAAAAGAGGGCCGGAGCGAAGAGGCTTTCTGAACTTCTATCCTTGGTGACAAAGGGGGTAAGTTAGATGTACAAATATGGTGGCTACGCGGGAAAATATATCCGTGTTGACCTCTCCGAAAGGAAGATCCGGGTAGAGGAGACGCCGCCGGAACTGGTTCACGACTACCTGGGTGGCGCCGGCCTTGCTGCTCGCCTCCTCTGGGACGAGGTGGAGCCGGAAGTGAAGCCGCTCTCCCCGCAGAACAAGATCATCTTCGCCACTGGCCCGGTGACTGGCACTCTCTTCCCGCCCTCTGGACGCTACGCGGTTGTCTCCCTTTCCCCCCTCACCGGCCACTGGGGGGAGGCTCATGCCGGAGGCGCCTTCAGTCCCGAGCTAAAGTACGCTGGCTACGACTTCATCATTCTGGAAGGGAAGGCAGAAAAGCCGGTTTACCTGTGCATCGAGGACGACCTGGTGGAACTGAGGGATGCCAGCCACCTCTGGGGGAAGGACACCTCAAAGACCACCGACCTCATCTGTGCGGAGAACGGCGACCCGGAGATCAAGGTGGCTTGCATCGGCCCGGCGGGTGAGAACCTCGTGCGCTACGCCTGCGTGATCAACGACTACTACCGCGCTGCCGGGCGAACGGGAATGGGGGCAGTGATGGGTTCCAAGAACCTCAAGGCCATTGCTGTGAGGGGGAGCGGTGATCTGAAGCCGGCGCTCCCCGAGGATTTTACGAAGTTCTCTCTTGGTGCTTTCGAGCGTCATGCTCGGGGCGAGTGGGCCGAGTACATCCAGAGTACCTCTCGTACCTACGGCACGACCGGCCTTATGGATTCCATGAACGCCATCGGCCGACTCCCCACCAGAAACCACTACGACGGTTACTACCCGGAAATAGATAAAGTAGGGAGCGAGGAGATCAGGAAATGCTTCCGCGTGGGCCACAAATCCTGTTTCGGCTGTGCCATCCAGTGCAAATACATCTCACGCATCAAGGAAGGAAAAGACGCCCGCACCCAAAGCGAGGGGCCGGAATATGAGACGGTGATGGCCTATACCTCCAACATTCTTAACTCCGACCTCACAGTGGCCATGCGAGCCAACTACCTTTGCAATATCTATGGCATGGATACCATCTCCTCGGGAGCGTCCATCGCCTTCGCCATGGAGTGCTATGAGGAGGGCCTCATCACCAGGGGTACTACCGAGGGGCTCGAACTGAGGTGGGGAGATGGCGAGGTCACCCTTAAGCTGGTGGAGATGATCGCCCGCCGCGAGGGCTTCGGCGATTTGCTGGCGGAGGGAGTACGCGAAGCAGCTAAGAGAATAGGCAAGGGCGCTGAAAGATACGCCATCGAGATGAACGGCCTGGAGGCTTCGGGCCAGGATGGGCGGGCTCACAAGTCGGTGGGGCTCACCTACGCAGTGAGCGTGAGGGGGGCTGACCACCTGAGGTCGCTATGTATCATCGACGAACTGGGCTTCCGCGGTAAAGCAAAGGAGCGCTTCCCCCAGTACGATACCAATCTCGTCTGCGACCTCTTGGATGAGCGTTACAAGGGGTACCTCGTGGCCGATCAGGAGGCGCTCTTTGCCGTCTGCGATGCACTCATCGTCTGCAAGTATGGCGTAATGTGGCCCCCCATCTACTATTGGGAGGATTTCGCCCGGCTCATTCACCTTCTCACCGGGATGGAGGAGTACGCCGACGTGGAGGAGACCAAGCGGCTGGGAGAGAGGATGGCTCACTTAAAGAGGATGTTCAACATTCGGCTGGGCTGGAACAAGGCGAACGATTCGCTTCACCCACGCTTCACCGAGGAGGCGATGCCCTCGGGGCCTGGCAAAGGGCAGGTAGTCCACCTGGAACCGATGCTCAAGGAGTACTACGAAGTGAGGGGCTACGACTGGGATAGCGGCTATCCCACCCCCTCCGCTCTTGAGAGCGTAGGCCTGGGGGACGTGGCTAACGAGCTTAAAAAGATGGGGAGGCTGGTGACAGACTAGTGCTGCAGAACGAGAGGAGGAAATATGTACGGCTGGAGAGGGACTATCTTAAGAGTAGATCTCACAAGGGAAGAGATCATAAAGCAGCCGCTTTCCGAGGCGGTCGCGAGGGACTTCATAGGTGGCAGAGGCCTAAACTCAAAGACGCTCTTCGATGAGGTGAAACCTGGCACTGACCCGCTGGGTCCGGGAAACGTCCTGTGCCTTGCCCCCGGCCCTCTTACAGGCACTCCTCTGAGCCTTACGAGCCGGCTTGAGGTCAGCACCCTTTCGCCCTACAGTGGCATCCTGGGCGATGGGAACGTAGGGGGTTCTTTCGCCACGTTCCTGAAGTGGGCAGGGTATGACCAGATTGTGATAACCGGAAAGGCAGATACTCCCAAGTACTTATGGATAGACAATGGCAACGTCGAACTGAAGGATGCCTCGCATCTGTGGGGTAAGACGACCTGGGAAACTACCGACATACTTCAGGAAATGTATGGAGAAGACGTTAGTGTAGCCTGTATCGGCCAGGCCGGGGAAAATCTGGTCCGATTCGCCTCCACTATCGTTGACAAGTACAGTTCTGCCGCCCGAGGAAGCGGAGCGGTATGGGGTTCGAAGAACCTGAAGGCGATCGCCGTCAGGGGCACCAGTGGGGTGGAACTGGCTAGGCCCGAAGAGTTCTTGCAGCTGGCGCAGGAAGACAATAGCTTCTTTGTGAGAGACCACATGCAACACAACGTCATTGCCGTGTACGGCACGCACATCGGCATGATGTCCTGGTGGCCGGGCTACAGGTACTTCGAAAAGTATCTCTCCGCTGAGCAAATCCCCCCGGCCCTGACGCCCGAGGCCTGGAAGAAATACGAGATAGGGAGAGCGGGTTGCTATGACTGTCCCGTCAGGTGTAAGAATGTCTTCCGGATCCCGGCAGGCAGGCGCGCGGGGGAAGAGGGCGGAGCCCTTGAGTTCGAGTGCATTATGTGCCTGGGCACCAACTGTGGCATCCAGGACCCTATCGCCATAATGGAGATGGAAAACCTCGCCGATGCCTACGGAATGGATGTGATAGGGCTCGGTAATACGATCGCCTTTGCCAAGGACCTCTACCACCGGGGGATCATCACCGACAAGGACACCGGTGGGCTGTCGCTTGACTGGGAGGACGCGGATTCCCAGATTGAATTGATCCACCGAACCGCCCTCCGAGAAGGGTTCGGCAACCTGATAGCCGAAGGGCTGTACAGCCTGGGAAAGATCATCGGCCGGGGAGCGATGGACTACTGCTATCACGTCAAGGGGCTTTCTCGTGGCCCTCACCCGGCGGGGCTTTTTGCCCTTGCCCACGCCACCTCGACCAGGGGTGCCGATCACCTCAGGGGTAGGAGTTGGGCTTACGGCGAGAACGACCCGGAGATCTTTCCGATACTCATAGAGACAGGGATGTTACCTCCCCAGATGTCGCAGGATCCAGTGACGGGGCTCACCATCTCCGAGCGGGCCACGACCCTTACAGACGCGATAGGGCGCTGCAAAGGGGCGGTCAACTCCTGGGCCGCTGCTGTGCCGCTGGTGTGGAAGTACCCGCTATGGGATGGCCTGGCAAAACTGCTGAGCTTGGCAACCGGCTTCGAGTTTGACGCCGCCAAGCTGGAGGAGGCCGCGGACAGGATCTATACCCTTGAGCGGGCCTTCAACGTCAGGCAGGGGGTAACGCGGAAGCATGACTGGCTTCCGCAGAAACCGGAGGTAAAGGGAACCCCACAGGGGGAAGAGGAGAGGAAGGAGCACGCGGAAATGCTCACGGAGTATTACCGGGTGCATGGCTACGACCTGAAGACAGGTATCCCGACGAGGGAGCGGCTGAAGCTCTTGGGGCTGAAATCCGTAGCCGACGAGCTCGAGACCCACCCCGACCCATATCCGGAGTGGGACGGCCCACCCCTCTGGCCTCTTGAGCGGTATCCACACGGGGGGAGGCGCGCTTAACAGTTTGTAGGGGTTCAATTTATTGAACCCGTTTTTCGGGCTTCAATAATAGTGAATAGTGATTGGTGATTGGAAGGTGGGGGGTGGGGGGTGGGGAACTATCAACTATCAACCATCAACTATCACCCTCGTATGAGGTGGAAAAATGAAGGTTAAGGTCAAAGTCATAGGCGCACTTCGCCAATCCGTGAGACGGCCGCAAACCCAGTGGGATTTGCCTGGAGGAAGCACGATCGAACAGTTGATGAATCTCCTGGAGTTTCCAGAGAAGATCAGGAAGGGGCCCATCATGATGCTGGTGAACGCAAAGTTCGCCGAAGGTAACGCCCTCTTGAAAGATGGCGACGAACTTACCCTCCTCTGGCCGGTTGGAGGAGGCTAGTCTCCTGGGAAGGAACTTAAAGGGGGGCGGGGAACTATCAACTATCAACTATCAACCATCAACTAAAGTATGTTGTACTATCTGATCATTGGTGCCAGTGCGGCTGGCGTAGCCGCCGCCGAAACACTTTGCCAGGTTGACCCACGCAGCCAGGTCACCATCCTTTGCAAGGAGAGCACACGGCCCTACTCCAGGGTCCTGCTCCCCTACCTCCTCACGGGCGCGGTTGAAGAGGAAACCATCTTTCTCTCGGTGCCCGAAGAGGTGAAACTCCTGACCGGGAAAGAGGTGGTGAGGGTTCAGCCTCAGAGGAGAGAAGTGGCCGTTTCCACCGGTGAGGTCTTCCCCTTCGATAAACTTCTCATCGCCAGCGGCGCCTCCCCGGTTAGATCGAAGGTCGAAGGGGCAGATTTGCCCTTTGTTTTCACGGTGCGCGAACTCTCCGACATCCAGGGGATGCGGGAATGGATTGAAACGGGAAAACGGGCCGTCATCGTTGGTGGCGGACTGGTGAGCATGAGGATCGGAGAGGCCCTGCACCGGCTGGGGATGAGGGTTACCTTTGTGATCGGTTCCGACCGCGTTCTTTCCCAGATCCTCGACGCCCCTGCTTCAGCCATTGTGGAGCAGGTATTGGTGGAAAGGGGGATCGAGATCATTAAGGAAGATGAAATCGTCCAGATCGCTGAAGGAGAGACCCACCTCAGGTCGGGGAAGAGGCGAGAATGTACCCTCGTCGCCTTCGGGAAGGGCGTCCGTCCCAACGTGAGCTTCCTCGAAGGAAGTGGCATCGAGACGGCGAGCGGCATCATCGTTGATGAGCACCAGCGGACAAACGTGGCGGATATCTACGCCGCGGGCGACGTGGCCGAGACGCTGGATATCGCCTACGAAGAGCGGAGAATTAACGCCCTCTGGCCGGTGGCCAGGGAGCAGGGGCACATCGCTGCCCTGAACATGGCCTCTCTCCCTGCCATCTACGATGGAAGCGTGGCTCGGAACACACTGGAGGTCTTTGATCTACCCATCTTCACCGCTGGGATGGGACGGGAGGAAGGGCCGGAGGTCCTCCGGGAACATGGCAAGGGGTTCTACCACAAACTCGTCCTCGACAATGGAATGCTTAAAGGGGCGATCTCCGTTGGAAGGGTGAGGGATGAGGGGCTCTATCTTTTCCTGATAAGGAGAAGAGGAGGGGTCTCCTCTTTTGTAGATCGTCTGCTCAGAGGCACGTTCAGCTACCCTCTCCTTATCCACCGATGGTGGTTCCCCTTGGAGTGATCGGGACCATTGTATAGGCAGAAAATATTATAATGAGTTATGGTTGAGATCATCCCAGGGGGAGCGCAATTCCCCACAACGGAGCGGCTGTGTAGGCTCACAACTTCGCCAACCCCATTATAACGTTTTATGCAAATGACTATAATAGGCAAGTTTTTCCAAAAAAGGGACCGTGTCAAGCCATTTAACTAGGTAACCGAAGTGATAGTTCACTATGTTTGCACTTTTCCCTCAGCCAGATACGATTTTGCCCCTCTCAGCGGGTTACTGCCCGATACAAAGTGCAAAGATAGTGATAGTTGTTAAGCCATTTAAAATGTGACTTTTTGTGTTTGTACGAGGTGTCTGCTTTTTGAAAGGGGAAGGTTGATCCCCTCTCATTTTTTCCTCATAAGCCTTAAACCCAAGTTTGAGACCCTCAGGGTGGTCTCAGCTTCAGATGAGGGATATGCTAGCCCATGTTTGACATTTCGAGGGATAAGCCAGCTTTGAGCCGGCTTTGTTTGAATGTGGCGCTCGCCAATGTGTGATGACAGACAAGGGCCGCGAATCCTATTGACAATTGCTGCATAGTGTGTTATACTAAACAATGACAGCAATGTTTCTGAGAACAGTTAAGGCTCGCGGCCGTAAAGGGGAGAAGCACGAATACCTGCGTCTGGTGGAATCCTAGGCGAGAGGATGGGCATACCAAACAGCGGGTAGTAATGAGTTTGGGGCGCAAGGACATTCTGGCTCCTC
>QLUI01000060.1 GCA_018725345.1 Bacillota bacterium
GATTGAATCAGTTCTTCGTTATTTAAAATAACGTGGTAAATAATTTGCGAACGGAGTGAGTTTGCCACCACACTGTATTTTTTGTATGAGCTATCTACCGCTTTCCATGCTAAATCCGCCGGGATTTCACCTTCAATGCGGTAAATTGCGGTAATAGTTTCGAAACTTTTAGGATGTTCTGTACGCTTGCTCCCATTTAATTCGACAGAAAGGGAAAGGGGCGGCGTTTTAAATTTTTGCAGCAGAGAAACGATATCCATTGCGGTACACACACCCAGTGCCATCAGCAACATTTCTCCGGGAAGTACTCCACGTCCCTGACCACCTAAGGCGGCGCCGGCCTCAAGGAGCACAGAATGTCCGGAGCCCGAATGACCCTCAAAATATAATCCATCCTGTCATTTTAAAGTAACTGTAAGCATGATAATTCACCTCCAAAACTAGTAGATGTAAATGGGAGTGATTTGGTGAAAACAACTCTTGGCCCACACGTTTTAACGGCTATGCGGGCCGGTCACCCGCTCGTCGCTCTGGAAACAGCACTTGTCACCCACGGTCTGCCCTATCCAATAAATCTGGAAACTATTATTGGTATGGAAGCAGCGGTGCGGGAACATGGTGTCATTCCTGCCACCATAGGTGTTTTATTAGGCGAAGTGGTGATAGGTCTTACAGAAGCAGAACTAGCTTTGCTGGCAAAGGCAGCATCACCAATGAAAGTGGGAGTACGCGAGTTACCAGTTGTTTCACTTGGAAAGGTAAGCGGGGGAACCACAGTTTCTGCCACAACCTACCTCGCACACCGTTATGGCTTAACTGTTCTTGCTACCGGCGGCATTGGTGGTGTCCACCGCGGAGCCGGTGATTCATTTGATATTTCCGCTGACTTGACTATTCTTGGCCGAACCCCAATTACTGTAGTTTCCTCCGGAGCAAAGGCGATTTTAGACATTGGCTTAACCTTGGAATACATGGAAACACAAGGCATAACAGTAGTAGGTTATGGTACTAATATTTTCCCAGCTTTTTATGCGTCAACTTCACCATATCGCTTAGCGCTTAAACTTGATTCCCCCAGGGAAGTGGCTAAGGTTGCGCTGGCACGGGATGAGCTAGGTTTACAGTCAGCCCTATTGATTAATAACCCGGTGCTAACTGCGCTGGAAATTCCCTGGGAGGAACTGATAACGTACATTGCACAAATTGAGGGAGAAATCAAAACGACTGGAATTGTCGGCCAGGATGTGACACCGCAGATGTTGAGCAGACTGCTTGCTGTGACAGCAGGTCGCAGCTTGAAAGCAAATCTGTCTCTATTGATAGAGAATGCCCGCCTAGGCGCTGAAATTGCGCTGGCAATCTGCGCAGAAAGGAAACGATCCAATGGATAGCCTGTTAGCTGTGGATGTGGGCGGCGGCACACAAGATATTTTACTCTACGAGCAAGGCAAGCCACTGGAAAATTGTATCCAACTCGTGTTGCCTGCGCCCACAGTTCTTGTGGGCAGAAAGATAAATTTGGCCACATCCCTAGGGAAAGCCGTCTTCTTATACGGTCGGACTATGGGGGGTGGTCCTTCTACTAAAGCAATCAAGGAGCATTTAGCCGCCGGATTTCCAGTTTATGCCACGACTGAATCAGCCTTGACAATTCATGACAATCTGGAAAAAGTCCAAGAGATGGGCGTGATTTTAACAGCAGACAAACCGGAGGAAGCGGAGGCAGTGCGGCTGGCTGATTTAGACCTGCCGCTGCTGGAGCAAATTTTGGCTAAAGTAGGGTATACTTTACCTGCGCAGATTGCGGTAGCAGTTCAGGACCACGGATATTCCCCGCGCCAATCAAACAGGATTTTTCGGTTCAAGTTGTGGGATAAATTTATGTCGAATGGCGGAAAATTGTCAGATCTTGCTTATCGAACAGTTCCGTCGATGTTTACAAGAATGCAGGCAATCAAGCTGGATGTGCCGGACGCACTTTTAATGGATACCTGCGGAGCAGCACTGCTGGGGGCACTCTCGGACAGCGTGGTCAGAGACGCCGCTGAAAAGAGTATTGTGGTTGTGCTAAACCTAGGCAATCAGCATAGTTTTGCCGCACTCGTCCACAAAGAACATGTCTTGGGTCTCTTTGAACACCATACAGCCTTACTGACGGCAGAGAAGGTTCGGGGATATCTGGAACGACTTTGTGGAGCTACTCTCACAAACCAGGGAATGCAGGATGATGGCGGTCACGGTTGCATCCCGCCTGAAAAACCGGTAAGAGCGGGGCTAATAGTTGTAACAGGTCCTCGTCGAGCGCTCTTGTCAGCCGGTGATTATTATTTTGCTGCACCGCAAGGGAATATGATGTTAATGGGTTGTTTTGGTTTGATAGCCGCTGCAGATAGTTTAAAGAGAATCAGACTCCCTTGAAGGGAGTCTGATTCTCTATCTGATCAGTTTTGCAAGTCGCTCATTTAGTTTGTTCACATATCCTTTGTAGAGAATGCCATGATGTTCCTCAAGCTGACGCTCTGAAAAACCTTCCAGTTGAGGTTTTTTTAGTTTTTTTGCGACAATTTCTGTCATAATTATATTTCCTTCGACCAACTATTGCCTACTGCCCGAGAATATGGCGAACACCATCAGTCACAGCTCGAACTGGTTGGTGGGATAGTATTGATGGCTCTTAGTCTACTATTATTTCTTTGACACACTCTTGAGCGAGAATACTAACTACAATTTTCTGCACGGTTAATAAACTGAGTGTTTTTCGTCTGTGTATATCCTTGCGGGCGGTGTTCATACTACCTTTAGATAAGGAGGTAGTAAATGTGGCAAAGTATCTGAAAAAGGCAGAGAAGATGACCGCAAGGGAGCTGGAACTGGAAAAGATCAAGCTCGAAATCGCCGAAGAACTGGGTTTTGGCAATAAAGTAAGAGAAAAGGGTTGGGGAGAGATAACTGCCAGAGAGACTGGGCGAGTAGGAGGAATTATGTCGCGACGTCTGAGAAATGAAGAAAGTTCAATTGCCTCAAAAAAGTAAGTATGTTATAACCTAGATAAAAAGAAATAACTGGAGGAGATTATGCGGCTCGGTTCCCATTTATCAGTGGCAAAAGGTTTTAGCCAGGCAGCAGAAATTGCGCGTCAGATTGATGCTAATACTTTTCAGCTTTTTACCCGCAACCCTAGAGGAGGCGCTGCTCGGACCATATCCTTGCAGGAAGCGTCAAAGTGGCTGGAAATCAAACAGAAATATGATATTGCTCCCATTGTGGGCCACTTGCCATATACTGTGAATATGGCCGCTCCGTCAGAACAAGCATATGCCTTTGCCAAAAAGGTGGTAGCTGATGATTTGAGGCGGATGGACGCGGTAGGCGCAGAATATCTTGTTGTTCATCCCGGGTCACATGCAGGAGCTGGTAGTGTGGCTGGTATAAGGCGGATTGTTGACTGTTTGGCAGAAACTCTTTTGCCTTTTAGTGGTGAAACTGAACTTCTCTTGGAAACCATGGCGGGGCAAGGGTCTGAAATTGGCACGTTGCTAGAAATCCAAGAGATTATCGAAGCATTAGGGAGCCCCCGTCAACTAGGCGTTTGTCTCGATTCCTGCCACCTAATCGGAGCAGGATATAATTTTCTGGATAAGAATGAGGTCGAAAGATTAGTGGCTGAGCTGGAATCTACAGTTAGCCTTTCCCGGGTTAAAGCTATCCATTTGAATGATTCCAAGTTCCCCCCGGGGGCGCATAAAGACAGACATGAACTGATTGGAGAAGGCTATCTTGGAAAAGAGGGTCTGCTTAATTTGATTACACATCCGGCAATTTGTAGATTGCCAATGATCCTGGAAACTCCGGTAGCTGATTATCATCAGTATGGAGAAGAAATAAGACTCATTCGTAACTGGTTAAAAGAAGTTGAATAACGCTAATTTTCAGAGCGAGAGGATAAGTAGGAACTACCAAGCGCATCTGATGGTCGGCACAAATTTTTAGCAATTCTTTTTCACGCATTAACCCGACTTCGCCTATTTCTTTGAAGCCTGAGCTGACTACCACCAGGAATTTTACGCCGGCTGCGCCGGCAGGAATTTTGTCATTACAGGCGAATAGATGGAAGAAGAAAGCCTGCCGGAGGAAATGATGCTAAGTTCTGTCACAGCACTTCTTAAACTAATCGGTAGCAAGGCGTCTCCCATCTCAGAGGGGCGGCGGTTTTGGGCGTATGTCATTCAGAGCCAAGGAGATAGCGCGCTCTTAGAGTCGGCCGGTGAAAGAATTTCGGCTAAATTGGAGACAGCGGTTAGTTCCGGTGAAAAACTGCTTCTAAAGCAGCTTTTCACCGGCGATGGCAAGCTCCACTGTAAGATTTTGCATCGCCTGCCGGCTGCCGAACAGGGTGCTTTGCCAATCAATTCGTTCTATATGTTTTGGTACCAAAGGGAAACGCACCGCGTTCCGTATTTGCTGACAGCAGCAGAAGACGAAGGAAGGGCGGGATGCGCTGGCGGTGATCAACAGTGGCGTTTCACGCTCTATACTGAAAATTTTGGAGTGATAACGATTTTAGCCGTAAATAAGCAAGGCCGTGCGGAATGCAGTATCCTAGTGGAGAGTGAAGCTGTCGCAACCAGCCTTGCTCATCTTCTTAAAATGTTTTCTCCTGCTGAGGCGTCTGGTCCGCTGCTACGGGGCATCCGTGTGTCGAAGCAAGGTGAGAGTAGTAATACGGGCAGTACAGGCGGCTGTCTAGACCGCGTACGGTAGGGAGTCATTATGAAGGAACGGAAAAAAGCGATTGCCCTGCGTTACCATCAAGAGAAAGACGAGGCGCCCCGGGTATTGGCTTCCGGCGCGGGCTATCTGGCTGAAAAAATTCTCGAAATTGCTCAAAAAAACGGCGTATCCGTCAAGGAAGATAGGGTGTTGGCAGAAGCGCTAAGCCTTATCGAACCCGGCAGTGAAATCCCCGAAGAATTATATCTTGCAGTGGCTCAGATTTTAGTGGAAATCATTAACGCAGACAAGAAACAATAGCTGTCTTTTATTATATTTTCAATCATACGTTAAAACGAAAATTGATGATATCTCCGTCTTTAACCAAATATTCCTTTCCTTCCAGACGCAGTTTTCCTTGCTCACGTGCGATTTTCAGCGAGCCGCCCAACGCCAGAAAATCAACATAGTTTATCACCTCGGCACGAATGAACCCGCGTTCAATATCGGAGTGTATTTTGCCTGCCGCTTTTTTAGCCGATGTCCCGGACGCGATAGTCCAAGCACGAACTTCGTCTTCGCCTACCGTAAAAAAAGAAATCAAATCGAGCAGTCGGTAAGCAGCGCTGGCGAAACGGGCGATGCCTGATTGAGTTAGGCCGTACTCAGCAAGAAAAACAGCTTGTTCCTGCCTGTTCATCTGGTTGATTTCCACTTCCAGGCTGCCGCAAAACTCCACCAGCGGATAACCGTTTTCTTCAGAGAGTGCCTGCAGGCTAGCACGTCCTTCATAGGCTAAACTTTGCAGTTGTTCCTCGTCAAGATTAATTGCCACCAATACAGGGCGGGAGGAGAGGAAAGCATAGTTTTTCAAAACAGGCTCATCGTCTGCTCCCCAAGAACCTGCAAAGATAGGCTTTGTCTCTTCCAACAATTCATGGCATCTCTTTAAGACTCGTTCTTCGTCTGCTGTACGCTTTTTATCCTTGTTGCGGGCAAGAATAGTTTCTACCTGACAAAGATCGCTTAAAATCATTTCATGCAAAAAGTCGGAAAAGGCTACGTCCGGCGCCACAGGTGATTTAGGCCAAGGTACGGACTGATCAGCATGTGCGCGTACAACAACCGCTAGAGCATCACATGCTTTTAAGCGGCTGGCAGTCTCCCCCGTAAGTTCGCAGCCGCTGCCAAGGGAGGGAAAGTCGGCGCATTCAACGGTGGCGTATGTAGTTTTTTTGGGTTTGAAAATCTTTACCAGTTCTTCTATCCGGTCATCAGGAACTCGCGCTGCTCCCTGGAGTACGGATCCTTTGCTGCCAATCCTGGAGGAAACTCCTGTCAACAGCTGAAAAAGAATAGTTTTACCAGATAAAGACGGTCCGATAATGCCAATTTTCATTTTCTTTTCCACCTCACGATACACATCATAGCGCAGGCACAGCCTGCTGTCAACAGTGCCTAACGGTACAGGTAACGCTGATTTTCTTAAAATTTATATCTTCAATAAAATAGCTGGTCAAACCAATCTGCTAATCGGAAGGAGAAATCAATGGAAGAGATTTTACAGGCCCTGTTGCGTGGCGAAATAGATATGGATACTGCCAAACAGAAGCTTAATGTGCTGCAAATCATGGAGATAGGCAATATAGCTAAACTCGACGTCAACAGAGCCAGGCGGACGGGAGCGCCGGAAGCGATTCTGGCGCATGACAAAGAAACGGAAGATGTTTGTCGGCTTTCTCTGGCCATGGCTGAAGCAAGCGGCTATGCTTTGATTACCAGAGCCAAAGAAAGCGATTTTGCCGCTCTGGAAAAATCGGTGCCGGAAGGGTATGAACTGGAAATAAACCGCAAAGCCAGAACTTGTCTACTCAAACGCCGGGAGCATGTTTTCGCGCAATCCGGCCGGGTAGGCGTGCTGGCTGCCGGGACAGCTGATATCGGTGTGGCTGAGGAAGTTGTTGTCACTGCCCGGGTTATGGGCTGCGAGGTGAGCAGAGCTTACGATGTAGGAGTTGCCGGCATCCATCGGCTGTACGGGCCGCTGACAGAAATGTTGGAACAAGGGGTATCCGCTATGGTGGTAGTGGCAGGAATGGACGCTGTGCTGCCCATCGTCGTCTCCAGTCATGTCAGCGTGCCGGTCATCGGCGTACCGACTTCGGTAGGCTACGGTATGGGCAAGGATGGCCTAGCCGGGCTTATGACCATGTTGCAGACATGTTCTCCGGGACTTGCGGTCGTAAACATTGACAATGGGTTTGGCGCCGGTGTTTTTGCCTCGCTGATTGCCAGGCAGTCCAGAAAAAGATAAATCTGGCGATGATTCCCAGATAGTTTTAACAGCTCCGTATGGCTGCGATTTTAATAAAGTTTGAGGTTTATAAGGAAAACCCAATATTTACAGTGGCACCAATTACAGCTATACGGTCAGTTGTGTAGCCGCTTGAACGGCCGCTTTTTCTTACCAAAAGTGCCAGTTCTGCCTCGGCTAAGCCGCTGACAGCGCCGATGCTTAAAACTTCACTTTTTACGGTGTTTGGTGCGAGCGGCTTAGCCAAAGCAGCATCCAACTGAACTATCTTTTTATCCATCACTTCACCCCGTCCGGCGTACTTTTTGTATCTTTTATCGTATGCGGAGAGCTGGAGGAAGTGCAAAAATTTAAACTTCTAAAAGGAATCTTGACTATATTAGCAGAAATAACCGCTTTAGAAGTATAAAGAGGAATCCAGGCGAGATATTTGCTAACAGGAGGGACATTGTTTGGGATTACGCTTGTTCTGGGAGGTAAGTGAGGGGGAACTTTTTAAGTTTACAAAAGTACTTGTTTTACCGTTACGCCGTAACCGGTTTAAACATATTGCGGGGAAAATCATCCCGGCCGAAATGCAGTTAGGAACCGGCTTTGCAAGTGGCTACGATGAAAACAGTCAACAAAAAGAAACTTTGCTTAGAGATGTATTTGCCAGGCGGGTATTAGATAAAAGCAAACGGCGCTTTCTAGCAGCTTCCCGCCTACTGCTAGAAGAAAGAACAGAGTGGGCAGCTGAATTGTTCCGTAAAATTACAGTCAGAGACGAAACGCAGGCTGACGCATTTTTTGCTTTGGCTCTTTGTTGCCTTGACCCGCAAGAACAGTTGCAGGCGATGGAGCAGACTTTATTACTTAGAAAGGAATATACGCGGTTAAGCAAAGAGGCTGGGGTGGCGTTTTGTGCTGTCTTTTCCGGCTGTGATGGCCGACAGATACGTGTGATGAACGACTTCCAGGGGCTTGAATTATTGGCAGCGGAAACTTTTCAAAATCACGGAAAGCTGGAAGAGGCATGGCGTTTGCTTGAACATTCCCAGTATGCTGATTCAGATATTTTCCGTTTTTCTCGCGGCGAATTGCTCTTAAAACAACAGCACTATGAGGAAGCTATCGACGTGTTGAAACGGCTCAAAACTGACCCGCATTTAGTAAATCAGGCTTTTTATCTTATGGGTTTGGCTTTAGAAAAACTTGGTTATCACTCCACCGCCATACAAGTCTACCGTGGTTGCTTAAGAACCGAAAAAATTAGCAGACGGTTGGAACTAGCGATTCGCCTGCAGCTGGTCGCCCTATTGGAACGCGAAGAAAAAATGCGGTTAGCAGAACGGGAAAGAGAACTACTGACTGCTTTGGAGCAACTTCTAAAGCTGGAGCAGCAAAAACCGTAACAACCAGACTATTCACAGCCGGTTGTTACGGTTTTTCTTCTTGCTGCATAGGAAATT
>QLUI01000061.1 GCA_018725345.1 Bacillota bacterium
CGCACGAAATGCTCCGTGAGCGACCCGCGCGTGGTGCTGTACGGCTTGTTTAAGTTTGCGGAGAAGTGCAACGACTACAAGGAGTTCACGCTCGCCACACTCCTGAATGACAGCATCGACCGCGACGGTATAAGCCCCACCCGCATCTTCGGGCTTGACCGCGACGATATGACGCCTATTCTGTTGGGGCTGTCGGCAAAGTACCCTGAATTTATCACAGCGTCATTCACGCACGACCTTGAAAAGATAACGCTTGCGGAGGACAAAATGTCCCGAGACGTACTCGACTTGTTTAAGGGGGACACAGCAAATGGCTAATAACCACAAATACCGCGAATACTTCGACATCGACCCGTTATATTTCCCACAAATTAACGACTCGTCTATTGCGGAAGACCCTGAATGCTGGAGGCGAACATACCCCCACCAGACCTTTATCGATATGCTGCGCGATTTCGAGAGATGCTTAGCGCGTCAAGAAAAGCGTTCGTTATGGATTCAAGGTTCTTACGGCGTAGGAAAAAGCCAATGCGCCTACACATTAAAGAAACTGCTCGAAGTACCCGAAGAAGAGCTTCGTAAGTATTGGTCTGGCTTCAAAGCGTTTGAACATTTGACCGATCTTTTGGAAAAGCTAATTGGTCACAGGCAAAAAGGTGGCGGCATCCTTACGGTGTATCGCTACGCAACCACCGATGTGGCGTCACCCCGCCATTTTTATCTTGCAGTTCAACAAGCTGTAAGGGATGCGCTTCGTGAGAAAAAACTGTATGAGGGCGAAAACACATTGAAGGAAAGCGTCATCGCGTGGATAGACAAGCCTGCGAACAAGAACTACCTCAATGAACTGCTTACTCAACCGCAATACAAAAACGTATTTGCGAAACCTGATGCCGACAGCATCATAACCGCGTTGCGCAAAAACAGCGTTGTTACAACGCTTATGCAAAACCTTTTCTACCTTGCCGACAGAGAAGGGGTTACCGCGCTAAATATTGATGTAGACAGGCTCATCAGTTGGCTTACGGATGTCATTGAGCAAAACAATATCAAAATAGCTTTCGTGTGGGATCAATTCGGAGACTATTTCGACAGAAGTGGTGGCGATAAAGTGGATGCGTTCCAGAAACTCTGTGAGTTGGTGAATCACAAGGCGTTCTATTTTGTCCCAGTCACGCACTATTCGGGAGAATCGTATATAAAAGACAAGGATGCATGGAAATCTGTCAGTGACCGGTTTGTTCCATCTACGATTCGCCTGCCAGATAACATTGCGTTCGACCTCATCGGTCACGCTTTTGACGTAAAACAAGCCGCCAAAGCAGATTGGGACAAATGGGCAGACGATTTGAACGGTCGGGTAAGTGCATCTCGCACAGCAGTTATGAAAGTGGCAAAAATTACCGACCAGCAAGTGATAAAGGATATTATGCCGCTTCATCCAATGGCGGCTCTGCTCCTACAAAACATAGCCTCCGCTTTCAAGTCCAATCAGCGGAGTATGTTCGACTTCATTAAGTCGTCGAACACGGACGATGTGAAAGCGTTCCAATGGTTCATTGAGAACATGGGACCTTTTGACGACCACCCGCTTCTCACGGTAGATATGCTTTGGAACTTCTTCTACGAAAAGGGTAGGGACAACCTCACCTCAGACATTCGGCTGATACTGGATACCTTCCCGCAACAGCAGAATCTGCGCGAGGACGAAAAGGCCGTTTTAAAGGCAATCCTCATTATGCAGGCAATTGACCAGCGGTTGGGTGGCACGATTGACCTGTTCAAAGCGACTGAGCAGAACCTCAGCTACGTCTTTGAGGGCATTCCCGATTTGGAGGGGACAAAGTCTGCCAACCTTGCGAAAGGTCTCAAGGATAAGGGCATTCTGGTTGCCAACCCGATAAGCGGCGGACGGTATATTTATGCGGCCGCTGTGCTAGCAGGTGACCAAGCGAAAATCGACAACTACAAAAAAGATGTACGGCAGAATAGCACAACCTCGAAACTTGTAACCGAGGGTGGGCTTTCTACCGTTTTGTCGCTTTCACCTGCTCTTCGTTTGCGTTTCGAGTCAGAACCGGGTACAGGCAAAATCACGCCCGTGACCGCCACCGACTTCACCCGCACAATTAACATTCTCCGAGACAGGGCTACGGGGTGGAACTTCCACGCCGTTATTGCCTTCGCCAAGGACGAAGCAGAAGCGGCGACCTTTCGCAAGACTATCAGGACAGCAGTCGCCGACAAACAGTATGAGAACATCGTGTTTATTGATGCGCTTTCCACGCCACTCGGCTCGGAGGCGTTTGAGCAGTATGTGGACTTCTCCGCGATGGCGATGTATTACCAAGGCAGTAACAACACCTCATCGCGGGAAAGTTCGGATAAGGCCAAGCGCGTCTTAGACCAAGACTGGAAAAACCGCATCTACAATGGTCAGTTTATCGTGTATACCTATGCCCATCAGGAAGGCGAAAAACTGGGCAACGGACAAGGCGTGGCAAGTGTCCTTCAAACCATTGTGACGACTCGCTTCCGGTATGTATTCGACTTTGCAAAGAGTCTTACGGAGAGCCAGTTGAAGATAACTCCGGCGATGAAGCAGTCGGCAAAGTCCGGCATATTGCAGACCACGAGCGGTGTTGTTGTAGGCGTCGAAAAGCATGTGCTTCCGACCGTCTGGAAGATTGATAAGTATTGGGAAAATCCGACGACATCTTCGCGACCCATCTCGAAAATTAAGGTTGAGGTCGACAAGCGCATCGAAGTCGCATTTGCCCGCGACGGACAGATTTCGATCGGCGAAATCTACGACTTCCTTGAGGAGACCTATGGTTTTGCACCGTGCAATCTCTCGGCGTTCATTGCGGGCTTCCTCTTGAAAGAGTATAGCAGCGAGCCGTTCCGTTACAGCGATTCATCCGGCGGTCACGAACAGATGACGCAGGATAAACTTGCAGAGATGATCGGCAATTACATAGGAAAAAATCCGAAGCCCACATACATCGTGAAGATGACCGCCGACGAAATGGCGTTTTACGAACTCACCGAAAAGGCATGGGGTATCCAGCCGAATTCGTGTTCGTCGGCAGGTCAGGCCGCTATGGCTGTAACCGCCAAAATGCGGAGCTTAAGTCTGCCTGTATGGTGTCTTGAAGAGATGGATACCGTTGGCATTTTCTATGTGCTTCAAAAGTACATTGAACTCGTGCAGAAGGAAGGCAATGAGGCACACAAAAAGGCGGTAGAGATTGGAAAGATTGCGTCTGCTAAACCATCGCTAGCCGATAATCTGCTTGTCCTGCTTACAAGCGACAACTGCCAAAAGGGTATGCGCGAGTACCTCCGCTCTTTTGAAGGCGGCAAGATTATGGAACTCGCCACGGCAATAGGTGCGGAGAATAATGTGCTGGCCGACATTCGCCGCTTGTTCGGAGTAAAGCACTCTTGTCTGTGGGATAAGGAGACCGGGGAGGATGAAATCCGCAAACTCCTTACCGAGTATGGCATTGTCAAGGAGAGCAACGCCATTCTAAACGCTTCGGCGCGTTCACTTTCAGAAGTGTCTAAAGAGTGGCGTGAGCGTTTGAAGTTCATCGGTATTTCCTATGATACTCTGCAGACTAAGTATCCCGCACTGGCAAAAGCCCTCGGCATGCTCTTGAAAATCTGCAAGCAAGAGGACACCCTGCCCGAACAGCTTAAGGCGTTCCATTCGGAATTGGTGGCACACGGTGCAGAAATCAGGGAGTTGCTTAACAATGACAGGCGCGTCTTTGCCGAGATGTATAAGCCGTACCTTGAAGACCTAAGCGACAACGACATTGCAGATGTTAAGCGCAAACTGCAGACCGGCTTGTATGAACTGCCGAAAACGGACTGTAACGTAAAGGTGAAAGAAGCAGCCGAGGAATACCGTAAGAATCAGTTGAAATCGCAACTTTTCCGCTTGTGGAAAGACAAGACGGGAACGAAAAACCCGCGCGAGTGGTCGAGCCGCTACAGGACGCCTATTCTGTGCTGTGTCTCCGAAGCAGAATACGAAAAGGCAAAGAAGGCGTTTGAAACCCTTAATCGCAACTGGGGAACGGATGCCGAAATAAAATCCGCTCTCGTATTCCTTGAATCCACAACCCTTTTTGATGTTCTTTCGGATGACGATAAGATAAACGTAGCGTTCAAGCGTGACATTGTCGGCGAATACAGCACGTTGCTTCCTGACCTTGATAAGGTTAGAGATACTCTCGACCGCCTTTCCGTCGATACTTACGATTGGCGTGACAATCCGAGCGTTAAGGGCAAGGTAAAGCAACTTGCTGAAGCCGAATATAACGCCGGCGGCAGCGATAAGGTTCTCTTGAAAATCGACGAGATGGACGACGCCCAGCTGAAGAAGTACCTCAAACGGCTCGTCAAAGACAGCATTGTTGTCGGGATCGAAATACTGGCGAATGGAGGCGGAAAATAGGATGCAAATAGAATCGATTAAGAAATATCTGACATCTTCCGTCAAGACGCCGTTTTTCTTGTTCGTCAGCGACGGACAGTACGCCTCCGTGATAGACGAGTTATCAGTCTTTGGGCTTGATTTTGTTCAGATGAGTAGCTTTTGCAGCGGCGATGACAATCTGCCTGACATTGACGGGCTACTCTCTTATATCGAAGCTGCTGATGTAAATGCAAAAGGCAAAAAGTTCGTTGTAACGGGCTTTGGGGAATACCTTGCGCTTCGCGGAAACGATGAAGCCGCAGGCACTTTGTCGCGGTTAAAAGACCTTAATGTCGGCGGATCAAAGGTCGTGTTGCTCCTACGAGGGCTTGCTTCTCAGATTGCCGGGTTGCAGACCGACCTGCGCTTTGACAACCGTCGATTTTGCGTAATTGATAAGGCGGATTGCGATTTGTCGTTTACCCTTGCCGCTCCATCGGTTGGACTTTCGGCACTATCCGGTTTCAAGGCAATGCTCGCGGAACTTGAAAATGGTCGGTGTGGAAGTGTTGTCGTTAACACAGCGGTCAACCTTGACAAGGCTCTGTTCACCGTACACAGAATAAGCAATGCCTACGAGGGAGTTAAATTCTCCACGATAGGCTTTGCTTTGCCACGCTCCTGTGGAAGTGACGCTCGTTGGGCAGAACTGCTGACTGAACTGAACAATAGCAACGGCTCGCTCGATGAAGTGTTTGAGAAACACGGACTGGGCGGTAATCTGGAGTTTGATTTCTACGCTCGTGTTGCGGGCAATGATTACCGCAACTGGCTCTATTTCATCTGCTTGAAATGCAAAGCCGATACACTGTCCAACGGCTACCTTCGGTTTGTGTTAGAAAGGACAAGCCGTTTTGAGGACTTTGTCGAAAATGTCCTTAATGCAATAATTGAAATCCAACACACAGACATGCAGTTTGCTGCGTTCTATCGGGGACGAAAGGTGCTGGTCGAGAAGTTCCCAGAATCGGACATTGCCCATTTCGTGGTTAACAATCGAAAGGTCGTGTCAGAAAGTATTTATAAGCTGACGGACGGCACAAAAACCGAACGTGAAGAGATTATCGCTTGGCTTTCCCAGAACGGCATGATTAAACAAGTTGAGAGCATTTATCCGGCGTTGGCGGCGTATTTGAAGAAGTATGTTTTCAAATGCCCCGAACTCGCCGACCTGCTGACCGATTATTTTGAGGCGTACAAACAGCAAAAGATATCAAACACGCTCGAACCTGAATTTTTGGAGAAGGTTGATGAACTCGCGCACAGTCCGCGCAAATTTAACCGTCTGCCTACACGAAACGAAATCATAGACGGTTTGGATAAAACCGACACCTACCTATACTGGCTCGACGCTCTCGGCGTTGAATATTTGGCTCTCATTGAAGCCTTAGTTCAGAAACGAGGGCTATCGGTTCGGGTTAAAATCGCCCGTGCGGAGTTGCCGACGTTAACATCAATCAACCGCGACTTTTTTGATGCTTGGCAAGGTCGTAAGGAAAAGAGCGATGAACTTGACAACACCAAGCACAGTGATGCGGGTGGCTACAACTTCACAAATAACGAACTGCCTATCCACCTTGCCAAAGAGTTAGACATTATCGAGGCAATGATTAACAAGGCAGCCACGGAACTTGCGCTGAGGCATTGTAAACGCTTCTTAATTGTAAGTGACCATGGTGCGTCACGGCTTGCTGTTCTGCGCCGCAAAGAGGAGCAGTACGAAACCGATACAAAGGGGGAGCATTCGGGGCGTTGCTGCAAGCTGTTTCAACCTTATGATCTCCCGTTTGCCGCAGAGGAAAACGGATACCTCGTACTTGCCGATTACGGCCGTTTCAAAGGCAGTCGTGCGGCGAACGTAGAGGTTCACGGCGGCGCATCGTTGGAAGAGGTTGTCGTCCCGATTATAGAACTGTCGCTGAAAAACGGAAACGTGACAGTCAAACTGGTTGATGAGGTAGTGATCGTTGACTTCCGCACCGGCACGGAGATTAAGTTGTTCTTTAACTCGCCCGTGCAGAATGTTTCCGTTGTTCTGAATGGAAAACCACATCCTGCCACACAGATTGAAGCCAACCACTATGCCGTAAAGCTGCCAGACATAAAACGGGCGGGCGAATATCCGGCAGACGTTTATGCAGGCGACAATCTAATCGGCAAAATCATGATTAAGGCGCAAGGCAAGAGCGGCAAAGTCAATGACGCTTTTGATGACTTGTTTTAGGGGGTGCGATTGATGATTGAGAAACTCCGAAATTGCTTTGACGAGATGGTAGTTTATAAAGACCTCAAAAAAAGTAACTTCTTCTCCGCTTTGAGCCTGCCTTCCTTTATGCGTGACTGGCTCTTGAAAAAATTCGAGGACGAGAACGGTCATTTCGACTCCGACGAGTTGGTTCGCTTCGTGCGTACTTACTTGCCACGCAAAGACGACTGGACTGCGATAAAGAATCAGGTGGTAATCGAACACGAGCGCGTTAAATTTCTTGCCAAGGTGTCGGTTGACATTGACATCAGGACGGGCGAGGTGTCTTTTGCTTTGCCCGACTTCGGATTAACAAGCAAGGACACCATCATTGAGGATTCCGTGTGGCAAACCTGTAAGGAAGAATTAGTGCGAGGGCGTGAGACTTGGGGAATGGTCGAAATCGGCTATCGTCCACCTGATGACTATGATATTGCGTTCCAAAAGAACAAGGCAAAGGGCGCTAACAGAGGCAAAATCAAGTTGACTGCGTTTAAGACTTTTTGCCCTTATACCATTGATATCGACTACTACAAAGACGCTCGTCGGGAATTCACGACGGCAGAGTGGCTTGATGTTCTACTTGGCGCGGTGGACTACAACGCGAGAGGTTACCTCGGCGACGAGGAAAAGAAACTCACAATGCTTACCCGTTTACTTCCGTTCGTTGAAAAGCGATTGAATCTCATTGAACTTGCACCAAAGGGAACCGGCAAGTCGTATCTGTTTGGTCGTGTAAGCCGTTTCGGGTGGCTTTCGAGTGGTGGCGTTATGAGCCGCGCAAAGATGTTCTATGACCAGAACAAACGGGTTGAGGGGCTGGTGTCCGGGAACGACTTTATAACGCTTGACGAAGTACAGACCATTTCGTTCACAGACGTGGACGAAATGCGAGCAGCGTTGAAAGGCTACCTTGAATCGGGCATCTTCACCGTTGGTAATTATGAGGGAACCGCCGAAGCGGGTGTTATCCTTTGCGGAAACATCAAAAAGGAAACGATGGACGAGGACGGCTTCGGCAATATGTTTGAAGAACTGCCGCCTGTATTCCATGAGTCGGCGCTAATTGAGCGTTTCCACGGCTTCATAAAGGGATGGAACATACCCCGAATGAACGACGACCTTAAGATTGCGGGTTGGGCGCTGAACTCGGAATACTTCTGCTCGATAATGCACGAACTGCGTGACGATATGAGCTACCGTGCCATTGTTGATGAACTCATTGAGGTTCCTGAAGCTGCCGACACACGCGATACTGAAGCGGTTAAGCGCATTGCTACGGCATACTTAAAATTACTGTTCCCGCATGTTCGCAGTGCGGACGACATCACCGCGCGCGAGTTCAAGCGTTATTGCCTCGACAGGGCGCGTAAAATGAGGGACACTATCAAGTATCAGCTGGGTCTGCTTGATGTGGAGTATCGCGGGAAGGACTTACCTTCGTTCAGCGTCAGACCAGACCCTGAAGAAGTGGGGTAATTGTGTGGAAAAGAAAAACTGTTATGTGTGCAGGAAAGAAGCCCTAAGCAAGAACGAAATAGGGCTAACCAAGAAGCTGCTTGGCAAAGACTCGAAGCGTTTCCATTGCCTTGATTGCCTTGCCGATTATCTGGAAGTGGACACAGATCTCCTCCTTGCCAAGGTTGAGGAATTTAAAGAGCAAGGCTGTAAATTATTCTGAGGGGGTGATACCATGATTTACGCTGACAACGCTGCTACGACGCGAATATC
>QLUI01000062.1 GCA_018725345.1 Bacillota bacterium
TTTATTGCTAAATATTGTTATAATGAGAGTGTGACAACTAAGTTTCCGGCACAATCAGATGCGGTTAGTAAAATAATGAAAGGGTGGTAAAGATGGACAAAGCAGAGAAGTTGCAAGAATTAAAAGCAAAGCTTGAGGAGCTGATGAAGAGCAATCCCGCCATTTGCCCCGGTGCCGAATCAGTTATTGGCCGTACAGAACATTCCATGTCTCCCGAACTTTTTCAGGAGATCGAAGCTCTTGAAAAAGAAATTAAGAAGCTTGAACAGGAGCTGAAATCGTCTTAGTAATTTTCTTGAAAGCGCTGCTTTAGTCTTTCTTAACAGACCGTGTGGTTCAACCTCTCCGCGAGGTTGAACCACACGGTCTTACGCCACGTTTCTTTAATTGACAAGCTTTGCGGCGTGTGCTATGCTAAACATTGCGTTCGGAGGGGTGTCCGAGCGGTTTAAGGAGCTGGTCTTGAAAACCAGTGACTCGTAAGAGCCGTGGGTTCGAATCCCACCCCCTCCGCCATCATTAGTTTGGCGGAGCAAAAAGGGCAAGTACGGAGAGATGGCCGAGTCGGTCGAAGGCGGTCGCCTGCTAAGCGATTAAGCGGGACTAAAACCTGCTTCGAGGGTTCGAATCCCTCTCTCTCCGCCATATATTTAAAATTCGGGGCGCTCAGTCCCGCTTTTGTTTTTAAGCCAAGTTTTCGATGCAATAGGTGAGTTTACTGCTCGTCACGAATGCCAAAGCTTGTTGCTATGTTAAGAATTTGTTAGCGAACTCGTTTAAGCTTTGCTGAAACATCGGGGAATCAGGTGGAGAGTCTGCTCCACCTGATTAAAAATTCCCACCTACGCTTCGTTTAGAGGTGGGGCCTTAACCCAAAAGAAAAACCAAGATAAATTTTGTCAATTTTGTTAAAAAAAAGAACTTGACAGCCTTATTGACTTATGCGATAATGGTCTTACCAGATTCCGAGAGGCAGTAGTTTCCTGGTAAAGCCCGGTGACGGTGCAGAGTGAAGTATCACAGCGTGAGAAAAGCAATGCCCGTATAGTAAGGGTGTCATGTGAAGTGTGTGAGTGTTGCGGAGGATAAGCCCAAAGTGCGCTGGTCACACGGAGCAGGAACGATTTAACTGGTTGCGAAATATGGAGAGAAATCGCCGTATAAGCGATTGGGAGTTCTGCTGGGTAACAATGCGGTCTGTTGGAGTCTGGTGTATTTTATGTTTCCTCTTTTATCAGCGAGAAAATATCTCGTAAATTCCTGTAGTTTTCATGATAGTCTAGTCCATAGCCTACCGCATAAATATTGGGCAGTTCAAACCCTTGGTAATCAAGCGGCACATTAGCAATGCGCCGTGCCGGAATATTTAAGAGCGTGCAAACCCGCAATCCTGCCGGAGAGCGGGTTTTTAGATTGCGAATGAGATAGTGAAGGCTTAGGCCGGTATCAACTATGTCTTCCACAATCAACACCTCGCGTCCCACAATAGATGTATCCAGATCTTTGGTAATTCGTACAATTCCCAGTGGGTCTGTTTTCTGGCTATAGCTGGAGATGGAAATAAAATCAAGGAGATGCGGTACGGTAATGGCCCGTGTCAGATCTACGGTAAAATAGACGCTGCCACGCAAAACGCAAACAAGAACAGGCTGCTTGTTCTTGTAATCGCGGGAGAGTTCCCTGCCTAACTCGGCAATTCGCTCTTCAATGGTTGTGCGGCACAATACCGGCACTAGGCGGTATGACATTTTGACGCTCCATTTCTTAGTCAATGAGTCAAGTCCAAAATATGAAGGCAATCCTTATTATAGATTATTTTAATGTTAACCTCCGGATATAATTCCTTCAGGCGACGTGCTTTTCTATTTTTTTTCCAAACAAGTTTTTGCCGCTGAGTAGTGAGTTCTACATACAGGTTCTGGTCGGGCAGAAAAAAATCGGGAGAAAAAGCTTCTGTGACTCTTCCTTCGCTATCCCATTGCAAGGGGAATGTTTTGGGTTCATACTGCCAGGGGATATGATAAAAATTAAGCACCCGGGCAAATTCTTCCTCGCTAGGATGCATAAAGAAAGTTGGTTTTTTTTCGACGATATTCTGCTCCGGTCTAGCCGGTCGCGAACTGACATCAGCGCTTTCTTGTGAATTGCGCTCCAGAAAGTAGCATGCGGCTTGCCGCACCAAGGCGGCGGCTCCTTGCGGAGTCAGTGTTTTTGTGTTAACTACCAGATCATATGCTTCAGGATCCAACCAGGCGCGGTCAAATACCTGGCGAAGATATCTTCTTTTTCGGCGGTCATGCTCTCTTACCAGCAGGCTGGCTGGACTTTTCTCAAGATTATAGATTTCATGAACCCATTGCACTCGCTGATTAAAGGGAGCGCAAACCAGAACGTGAAAAGCGTCTGGGCGTCTGCGGAATAAAAACTGACCACCCCGTCCCACCAGCACGTACGATTCTT
Source organism: Bacillota bacterium (assembly GCA_018725345.1). GTDB lineage: Bacteria > Bacillota > Dethiobacteria > Dethiobacterales > Dethiobacteraceae > GPS1B09. The sequence continues at coordinate 2,461 of QLUI01000062.1, forward strand.
TTTCGGCCAGTGAGAGTAAATGCTCATGTAGTGCCGTCAGATAAAAGCGTTGGCGCTTTTCCGCGTCCTCACCCTTAGTCGCTTGCTCGTCAAACTTTAGTAGCTGCGGGGATAAACCCATCTCTGTCAAAGCTACTAAAATGGCCTTTCTGTCAATTAAGCGGAAATTTAGCTCATTTGCCAGCTTCTTTGCCAGCAGCTCTCCTCCGGCACCAAATTGACGCGAAATTGTTATGACAGCCATAAAACGCCTCCGGCTTTTTTTTCATAGGAAATTATATCATTCAAGAAAGCTACGATCCTATGCATGGGGGGATGTTTTGGGGGATTCCCCCATCTTCTTATCTAGTTCTCTATAAATCAAAAAAATCCTTTTTGTGGGATGAGGAAAACTAAAGTGCCGGCGGCAATAACTTGACAATGGGGGGCAACTTTATCTACAATGTAAGTAACTAAAAAAGTAAGTAACTAAAAAAGAAACCTAGGGGTACTCGCAAGCGCGAGTTGAGAGGCAAGGGCGACAAACTTGGCCAACTCTTTGAACCTGAGATGGGTAATGCCAGCGGAGGGAAGGATCGGGCAGACGGTAAAAATGCCAGCATTTACCGTGGACAGCAAGGTCCACGGTAAATGCTGGCATTTTAAACCTGAGGAGGAAGTTTGAATACGTTAGATTTGTCTTTATATGTAATCAGCGGACAATGTTTTACTCCTGATCGTGAGTTGTTAAAGGTGATGGAGGAGGCTCTGGCAGGGGGTGCCACAGTAATTCAGTTACGTGAAAAAAATATGACTGTCAGAGAAATGGTAGAAGTTGGTGCCAAGCTTCAAGAGCTGGCGCGCAAACACGTCGCCACTTTTATTATTAATGACCATATAGACGTGGCTTTAGCAATTGATGCTGACGGAGTGCACCTCGGTCAGGACGATCTGCCGGTTAGCGAAGCGCGGGCAAAGCTCGGGCCAAAAAAAATTATCGGTCTTTCTACTCATTCTTTGGAACAGGCACTGGCGGCCAGTAGTTTGCCGCTTGACTATCTGGGCGTGGGTCCGGTGTTTGCCACGCCTACCAAACCTGATGCGCTGCCAGTAGGGTTGGAGTTGCTTGAAAAAGTATCTCGCCAGTTAACGGTTCCTTTTGTGGCAATCGGGGGGATTGATGAAACTAATCTTGAGCAGGTTCTTGCTGTCGGGGCTAGAAATGTGGCTGTCATTAGAGCAGTGGTAGCCGCCGACGATGTTGTGGGAGCAGCGAGAAGGCTTAAGGCTCGTATTGTGGTAAAAACAGCATAAGCAGAGCGAGTGTTTTTCGCCAGATTGCGCATTCAAGCTCCACCTGAGGTTTTTTAACCGCAAACAGCAAGGAGGAAGAAAAGATGATTTGCGTGAAAGTTAACGGCCGGCAGGAAACATTGCCGGAGAATTATACCATAGCGCAGTTGTTAAGCCAAAAGGAGCTTGACGCATCCTATGTGGTAGTGCAGTTAAACTTTGAGATTATAGATCGCTCTTTGTTGTCAGAGACTACATTAAACGAAGGAGACCAGCTTGAAGTTGTAAAGTTTTTGGGAGGTGGCTAAGCGTGAGTAAAGATTTACTGGCAATCGGTAACTCCTTAATCGCAAGCCGATTATTTCTTGGCACAGGTAAAATTCCGTTGCCAAAAATGAAGCAGGTAATTGAGGCTGCCGGAACGCAGGTTGTGACTGTGGCTTTGCGCCGTGTTGATTTTGACCAGCCGGAGGAAAATATTTTAGATTTTATTCCAGACGGAGCTATTATCATGCCTAATACATCGGGCGCACGTACAGCGGCAGAGGCCATACGGTTGGCTCACATTGCTAGGGCAGGCGGCTGCGGTAACTGGGTGAAAATTGAAGTGATTCCCGATCAAAAATATCTGCTGCCTGATAATTTTGAAACATTGAAAGCCACGGAACAGTTGGTAAAGGATGGCTTTACAGTGCTTGCGTACATGTCGCCCGATTTGATAGTGGCAAAATCATTAGAAGCTGTTGGAGCCGCCGCTGTAATGCCTTTGGGGGCACCCATCGGCACCAACCGAGGCTTAAAGATGAAGGAGCTCATTAACATTATTATTGAAGAGTGTCATGTGCCGGTAATAGTGGATGCAGGAATCGGCAGGCCAAGTCATGCGGCGGAGGCAATGGAAATGGGAGCCTCCGCAGTACTGTTAAACACTGCTATTGCCACTGCCGATGACTCGGTAGCCATGGCGCTGGCGTTTCGCTTGGCGGTCGAGTCCGGGAGGATAGCTTACTTGGCGGGAATGTGTGGGGAAACCAGCTATGCCCGTGCCAGTTCACCTTTGACCGGCTTTCTCGATTGAGGAGGTGCTCTGATGAGTTTTGTGCAGTATATGGAACGTTTCGACCGGCAGGAATGTTGTCATGTTCTTGAATCAACAGACAGCAGTAAGGCAAGAATGCTCCTAACTAAAGCAAGTCTTTCCCCCGCAGATTTTCTTCTGCTCCTTTCTCCTGCAGCGGAAGCTGTGCTGGAGCCCATGGCGCAAAAAGCCAGGTTGTTGACTATAAAGCATTTTGGTCGAAACATCTTGCTTTACACACCGCTTTATCTGAGTAATTACTGTGTTAATCATTGTCTTTATTGTCAATTTCACTCCGGGAAGAAGATTGTCCGCGAGCAGTTGAGTCTGGTCGAAGTGGAAGCCGAAGGTAAAAGTATTGCTGCCACAGGAATTAGACACTTACTCCTCCTAACCGGGGAGTCTTGTGCCCACGCCACTATTGCTTATTTGTCAGACAGTCTTCGGATACTGCATCCTTACTTTGCTTCCCTTGGTCTTGAGATATATACGTTAAGCGTCGAAGAGTATGCGCAGATGATCCAGGCAGGTGCAGAGAGCCTTACTCTTTACCAAGAAACTTACCAGCAGGAGAGTTATGCTCAACTTCATCTTTCCGGTCCTAAGCGTGACTATATCAATCGTTTACATGCAACGGAAAGGGCTTGCCAAGCCGGGATGCGCCGGATTAACATCGGAGCTTTATTTGGCCTTGCCCCGTGGCGGCAAGAAGCTTTTTGGGCCGGGTTACACGCGTATTATTTGCAAAAGCGATATCCTGCGACTGAAATTGCCATCTCTCTACCTCGGGTTCGTTCGAGTCATGAGGGATTTACCGTTCCCTGCCCGGTAAACGACAAAGAACTTGTGCAGATTTTGCTGGCCTTTCGACTCTTCTTGCCCCAAGCTGGAATTACCATCTCTACCCGTGAACGGGCAAAGTTGCGTGATAATCTTTTGCCTTTAGGCGTTACCACCTTGTCAGTTGGTTCAAAAACTACGGTGGGCGGTTATTTTGTCGGAGAAAAAAAAGGCAACCAGCAGTTTCCCGTTGCCGATGAGCGGTCAATAGGGGAAATAAAAGAAATGATTAGGCGGCAAGGTTATCAGCCGGTGATGAAAGACTGGCCAGCATCATGGAATCAAGGGGATGCCGGCGTGCGGTCTGGCTTTGCGTGTCAAGGAGATTAACGATACAGATGTGAAAGAAAAAGAAAACAGAGGCTAAAAACTTGATTTTACAAGGAGGATGTGTTATTATCTCCTTACGCGCCCGTAGCTCAGTCGGATAGAGTAACTGACTACGAATCAGGAGGTCGGAGGTTCGAATCCCCCCGGGCGCGCCATACTAAAACATAAGAACCACGGGGGTTTTCGGCTCCCGTGGTTTTTTGTTTTTCAGGCACTATTTTGGTTTTGGTGCCCGTTTGGTGCCCGTTTGTAAATTCTGATCCAGTTTATTTACCGCCGCCTGCTTCATTTCAACGGAAACATGGGAATAAACGTCTGCTGTGGTTGCAATGTTTTCGTGCCGCAAAAGCTCTTGCGCTTCCTTTAGGCTAACCCCTGCCTCCAGCAATCTTGTCGCGAAAGTGTGGCGCAGGGTATGGACGGTTATGTCTTTGCTTATATTAGCTTTGTCCCGTAGCTTTTCAAATGTGCGGCTAAAATTTCGGGGAATGTATGGAGTACCGTTTTTTGTGCAGAACACCGGCTTATCTGGACTACAATACCCCGCTGCCAGCATGGCCTTGCGGTGATCCTTCAACGCGTCCAGCGCCGTATTGTTTAGCGGAATCTGTCCTTTTGACTTCTCTGTTTTTGGTGGTTGGTAGTATGCCGATACGCTATTAGTCCGCACAAGGTTCTCCTCCACCGATATACGGGCTAGCGCTAAGTCAACATTACGCCACCTTAGACCCAACAGTTCGCCGCGCCGGAGGCCCGTTGCTAGTAATACTATAAAGGCTGGTGCCATACGGGTATCCTGGACAACTTGTAAGAAGTCCGCTTGTTCGCTGATAGTCATTGCCCGCACCTGGGATTTTTCTTGTTTTGGCAGCGTGGTTGCTTCCGCCGCATTGCGGAATACGAGCTGGTTCTTGACCGCTTGCTTTAGGGCGGCATGGATTATTGTATGAATATATCGTACTGTTCGCGCGGAAAGGCCGCTTTGTTGTTTATCATTATACAGCTTTTGCAGATGTTCTGGCCGCAAGTCCTGTAACGCAAGCGCACCAATCGCTGGCGCCAAATATGTCCGGGCGATCATCTCATAACTTTCCCAGGTCGTTAGCCGCACCGATGATTTTTTGTAGTCATGCAGCCACGTGTTCAACCACTGGCCCACGGTCGTGTTGTCTTGATCGATATATTTGTCTTGACGCAATTCAGTTATGATTTGTGCCATAATGGCCTGCGCATCCATCCGGCGCCCCTCTATCCGCCTGATAATCCTTTTTCGTTTACCGGTGGCTGGGTCTTTCCCTGCTTCGATGGTAATCTTCCATTTACCTTTGCCCTCTTGTGTGATATGACCTGACATACTGCACCTCCCTTTTTTTTTAAAAAAACCGGCTTCCCTTGACAGTGGTTAAGGGTGGCCGGTTTTTTGCTTTTGCCTACCAATCGTCTGGAAAATCGCATACCTCTTCTTCAACTTCTTCGCAGATAATGCGGCACGTCTGCGAAGGTGGCGTCCGTCTACTGCAATCCCTGCAATCTTCCGCCCATATGTCTCCCGGAGAAAGGTTTTGGGTGCACTCACCAAAGCGGTCTATGACCATGCCGAATTCGTTAACGATAATTGTAGTGGCAAAGCGTATGCGTCCACGGAACGAATTCAGAAATAACCCGAACTGGGGGATAAGTTTTTCTTCTAGATGATGAGACATGCTCGTGTTACCCCACCACGCTAAGTCAGTTTTCCTGTTAGTTGCCGCCTTTCGGGAGACATTGCACAATTCCTGGATACGTTCCACGGAAAGATCCCCAATCGCCTTTAAGATCGGCATCGGTTGCAGTAATTCCGCTGCGAAAATATCTGCTTCAAGTTCAAGCACCAGCGCTGGCGATCCGCCGTTGGCCGCTGCGCACTTATTTAGATCAGAAATGGCGAAATCATGGAAATGCCCCAGAACGATGTGCCCAATTTCATGAGCAATAGTCCACCTGATTCTGGCGTGCGGGACAACCGTGGAATCGTATATGGTGAAAAAATCATTACATGGCGTCGTTACAGTTCTTGCTTCGGCTCTTGATGCTTTTATGTAAAACGGGTCTGCCACACCCATGATGTCTCTGGCCTCATCCCATGAATGCAAGTGCCATCCGTAGGTTTCATAGAGCGAGCAAGGATCGACAGGCAACTGCACAAGTTCAGAATACAAGATAAACTGACGGGCCTTAATTATCGTCCTTGCCTTCCGGGCTTGGCTTGGAAGTTTTTCTTTTCTTCTGTTGTGCATACGCTACCAACCTTTCGACTTGGTCCGTGATCATGTTGTAGTCCGCATCGGATAATCCCCTAGCATGAACCAGCATCTCCACTATCCGTTCAGCTTT
>QLUI01000063.1 GCA_018725345.1 Bacillota bacterium
ATGATCTCTTGCACAAACGTTAAGTGTTTTGCTTAAACAAGTGGAAACCACTGCAGAAGAAGGACGACTCCCATTCCAACTGTGAGTGTAAGCATCATGTTTTTTGAGCGCCAGGCAATCAAAAAAGCGATGATGCTGGCAAGAAGATAGGAATTTCCCCACCCTAGTGAGATTTGCCCCCCTGCAGCGGTGATGCCTGGCACAATCAATGCGGCTAGTACCGCCACCGGAATATAGCGAAGCCAAGCAATTAACGCCGTAGGTATTTCCATGCGTGTCAGCACATACAGCGGCAGAAAGCGGGGCAAATAAGTAACTATAGCCATTCCGAGAATTAAAACTAAGAGCTGCTCCATTTTTCCGCCAACACCCCCAAGGTAGCAGTACAAATTGTGGCCAGCATGATATACCAGCTGCCCGGTATGCTCAAATAAAAAAACAGCGATAATGCACCGGAAACGCAGGCGGCAAAAAACAGCTTGCGCTCAGTAATCTGGATCACAAGCAAGAAAATAAACATGGCGTAAAGGGCGTATTCCAAGGTTATTGCAGCGTTCACACTGCTAAAAAACCCGCCAAACATCCCGCCTAAAGCGCTTCCTACCACCCAACCGGCATACGCTGTGCCAAAAAGCCCCAGCATGTAGAGATGGTTTTTCTCACCTTCCCGAAGCTCGCCACAAGCCACCGCATAATTTTCATCTGTAAGCCAAAATGCTAAAAGCGGCAATAATTTCGTAGGAAACTTTGTCAGGCGGGCGGCCAAAGACGCACTCATCAGTAGATGGCGCAGGTTGATTAAAAAAACGGTAGCTACTATAGACGCGGCTCCGGCACCGACCGCCAGCATACTGACAGAAATAAACTGGGCGCTTCCGGCAAAGACTAGCAGCGACATCACCACAATTAGCGGCAGGCTGATGCCGGCAACACTGGCTAGCGCGCCATAAGCAAAGCCGAGTGGCAAATACCCCAGCACAATTGGGATAGCTTTTTTTGCGCCTGCTAACAAAACCTGTGTCGGCGCCATAAATCTATTCACCCGCCTCAATAAAAACTTTAATACAAAAGCACAAGTTCAGGCATTCTCAGAACTCGTGCTTTTAATTCTTTAATTTTAATTATCTCTTTAACTGATTGTTCAACACATACCACCCGTCTAAGTGGCCGAAACAATAGCTTACAGTCTAACCAAATTAACGTTTTGAGAACTGCGGCGCACGGCGGGCCTTTTTAAGGCCATACTTTTTACGTTCAACCATACGCGGGTCGCGAGTTAGGAATCCGGCACTTTTCATCGCAGGACGATGGTTATCTTCTGTTTTGAGAAGAGCACGAGCAATCCCGAGGCGGATTGCACCAGCCTGACCCGTGGTGCCGCCCCCTTCAACTTTGGCAATTATGTTAAATTTTTCGACCGTCCCCGTCAGATTAAGCGGTTGACGGACAATCAGCTTCAATGTCTCTAAACCAAAATAGGTATCGATATCTCTGTCATTTATCAAGATATGACCGTTACCGGGAACCAGACGAACACGGGCAATGGCGCTCTTCCTGCGGCCTGTGCCATAATACTCTGCTTTTGGCATTCAACTTCCTCCCTTCTGCCTTAAAATTCCCAAACTACAGGTTGCTGCGCTTCGTGCGGATGCTCGGTGCCTCTATAAATGCGAACTTTCTTTAACGTCGCACTTCCTAGGCGATTGTGGGGAATCATCCCTTTAACTGCCAGCATAACTGCCCGTTCGGGTTTAGTGGCGATCAGGGTTCCATACGAAACTTTCTTTATGCCGCCGGCATAACCGGAGTGACGGTAGTAGAATTTCTGTGCCGCTTTATTGCCTGTCAGCACAACTTTAGACGCATTGATAACAATAACATGATCGCCGGTATCAATATTAGGTGTAAAGATTGGTTTATGTTTGCCGCGTAACAAGCGGGCAACTTCAGTAGCCAGCCTACCAAGAGGCTTACCGGAAGCATCGACGACATACCATTTACGTTGAATCTGTCCGACTTTTGGCATATAGGTGGTGCGCATTAATTTTCCTCCTTGCAAACGCAATACTTGCGGACAAAACACCGTTAACGGGGCGGAAAACGACGCTTTGGGCACAGCGCTATTTTATAACAGTTTAACTGTTACTGTCAAGCAAAAGCACGACTTTAGTTAATATTTTACCTCCCGTAAGATTAAACCATGCGGTGGGACGGTCCAGCCGGCAGCATTCCGGTCTTTTGCTTGCAGAAGCGGCTGCAAGTCCGGTTCCCGCTTGCCCAGCCCTACTTCAACTAGTGTCCCGACAATAATACGCATCATGTTATAGAGGAATCCATTGGCCTCGGCAGTAATGGTAATAAAACCATTCGATTCATCCACATCCAGCCGTAAAAGCTGTCGCACCGCAGTTTTTACGCAAGAAGCGCTACCCATAAAAGAACTAAAATCATGCCTGCCCAGCAGCAAAGCTGCAGCTTTTTTCATCAGAGCCAAGTCAAGAGCAACGCGTAGGTGGAGTGAGCAATGACGTGCCAAGACTCGGGGATGTGGTGCATTATCAATGGTGTAGGTATACACCTTGCTTGCCGCACTGTAGCGAGCATGAAATAGCTCGGAAACTTTCTCTGCCCGGCTCACTACAATATCGCGCGGCAAGACAGAGTTTAGAGCGTAAGGAATCCGCTCCACTGGTATCGCGGAGGCAGTGCGAAAGTTCACCACTTGACCCTCGGCGTGCACACCGCTATCTGTACGACCTGCAGCAACAACCCGAGCAGGATGGCCAAACACTGTGTGAATAGCTCTTTCCAGACACTCCTGGATAGTGAGAGAATTTTCTTGCAGCTGAAAGCCGTGATATTGTGCACCATTATAACCGATTGTCAGTTTAATATTTTGCACTTAAAGACCACTCCCTAAGCAAATCGACGAGCTAAGTTAAACTTGGCTCCAAGCCACAGCAATTAAAAAAAGGGCGGAAAGGAGAACGGCGAAATAGTCAAGGGGTGTGGCCAGCAGTTCGCGAAGCCGGGTGCGCCCTTTGCCGCCACGATAGCAACGGGCTTCCATGGCTATAGCCAGATCATCGGCACGACGAAAGACGGAGACAAAAAGCGGCACTAGGAGAGGCACCATACTTTTGGCGCGGCGGAAGATGTTGCCGCTTTCAAAATCAGCGCCGCGGGCCAACTGTGCCTTAGTGATCTTTTCGCTTTCTTCCATCAGCGTGGGAATAAAGCGCAGGGCGATAGTCATCATCATGGCAATTTCATGGGACGGCACACCAATTTTAGTAAGCGGCCGCATTAAATACTCTAACCCGTCAGCAAGAGCGATGGGTGAAGTCGTAAGAGTCAGTATTGATGTGCAGATCACCAGAAAAATAATTCGCAGCGCCATAAAAGTTCCAAGATAAACACCGTCTGACTCAACAGTGAGAGGCCCGAAACGCAAAATTATCTCGCCACCTTTAGTCATAAAGAAGTGCACGATTAAAGTAAACAGAGTAATATAAAAAACCGGCCTTAGGCCACGGAAGAAGTATCGCAGCGGTAACTGAGAAACAATTAGCAACCCGAAGAGGACTATCCCAAGGAGCAGATAACCAAAAAAAGTTTGAACAACGAAAACAGTGCCGATAAAAAGAATAAGGGCTATAAATTTGGCACGAGGATCCAAGCGATGCAAAAGAGATTCTCCTGGCAGAAATTGTCCGATGGTAATGCTTTTGAACATATTCAACTCTTATCACCACCCATCATCTGCAAGATGACTTCTTTGGCAGCTTCTACGCTAAAGATATTCATGGGAACTTCTTTGCCGGCGCTGCGGAGCCTTAACATTAGCAAGGTCATCTGCGGAAGCGCTAGCCCTAATTCCTCCAGCACGGCGGCATCCTGAAAAACATCAGCCGGAGTTCCTGCCAGCCTAATTTCACCATCAGCCAGCACGATCAGCCTTTCAGCCCGGCTAGCCACATCTTCCATGCTGTGGGAAACAAGAACGACGGTCATCTTATGCTCCCGGTGCAGAGCATCTATTCTGTTAAGAATTTCCTCCTTGCCGCGAGGGTCAAGACCAGCCGCCGGTTCATCCAAAATCACTAAGTCCGGTTCCATAGCCAGAATGCCTGCCATGGCCACACGGCGCATCTGCCCGCCGGAAAGCGAGAAGGGGGAACGATCTCGCACTTCTGACGGATTTAGCCCCACAAGCCTGAGTGCTCTGTCCACCCTGACGGCTATTTCTTGATCACTTAAACCAAGATTTCTTGGACCAAATGCCACATCGGCAGCCACATTTTCCTCAAACAACTGCTGTTCAGGAAACTGAAAAAGCAATCCTATCCTGCGACGCATAGCGGTGAGCCGCTTTTTATCCTTATTTACTTGATGTCCATCGAGATAAACTTCGCCAGTAGTAGGCAAGAGCAGACCGTTTAAATGTTGGATAAGAGTAGATTTACCTGAGCCGGTCTGACCGATGATTGCCAGATACTCTCCTTGATGAATATCAAGTGTAATATTTTTCAGAGCAGTTACCTCGAAAGGTGTCCCAGGCATATATGTATAGCTGATATTCTTTAAATTCAGGAGCATAGTTTTGCCACCAATTCATCGACAGTCATCACATCAGGCGGCAGATCTTGCCCTGCTGCCCGCAATTCAAGAACCAGCTCGGCAACAGCCGGCACATCCAACCCAAGAGCGCGTAGTTCGCAGTGCTGCTGGAAGACTTGGCGCGGATTTCCGTCCAAAACTATCCTGCCTTGGTCTAAAACAAGCACGCGGCTTGCAGCCAATGCTTCTTCCATGAAGTGAGTGATATGGATGACGGTGATGGCTTCCATTCGATTTAAACGACTGATGATCTCCATTACTTCCCGGCGACCGCGAGGATCAAGTAACGCTGTAGGTTCATCAAGCACAAGACACAATGGACGCATGGCAATTACGCCGGCGATAGCTACCCGCTGCTTTTGTCCACCGGAGAGCAAGTGAGACGCATGCAGTTTATAAGCTGACATGCCCACCAGAGAAAGCGCGCCGTCCACCCTTTTCCTGATCTCCGCCGCGGGGAAGCCAAGATTTTCCGGACCAAAAGCCACATCTTCCTCCACTGTGGTAGCCACAATCTGATTGTCCGGGTTTTGAAAAACCATCCCGGCTCTCTGCCGGATACGCCAGTGGTTTAAGGGGTCTGCGGTGGAAAGACCATCAAGCAGCATTTCCCCCTCTGTGGGGGTCAGCAGGGCGTTAATCTGTTTAGCCAATGTAGACTTGCCGGAACCGTTTGGCCCCAGCACCGCCACAAACTCGCCTTCATTTATGCTAAGATTAATATCTTTTAACGCCCAAACTTCCCCATAACCTTCATACTGGTAACCAAGCCCTGTTGCCGAAATAATCGCCACTGTGCACCCCCCAAACAAGCGTCTTCATGCAAAGAAAATCGACGGCTAGATTGTCGATTTTCTTCTGGTATTATTTTTATGCTTAGACAAATTCTAAAATCGCCATCGGCGCAGCGTCACCACGACGTGGAGCTAATTTCAAGATGCGTGTGTAGCCACCTTGACGATCTTCATAACGCGGGGCAATACTTTCAAAAAGTTTCGTAACCGCATTCTCATCAAGGATATAGGCTAGTGCTTGGTGGCGTGCATGTAGATCATTGCGTTTGCCTAAGGTAACCATTTTTTCGGTGATGCTGCGAATTTGTTTAGCTTTCGCTTCCGTGGTCACAATTTTCTCGGCGAGAATCACGGATGTCACTAAGTTGCGTAGCATAGCGCGGCGGGGACCACTGCGGCGCCCGAATTTTCTTAATACCACGGCTTCTCCCTCCTCTACTCGTTGCTCTCGCGCAATGTCATGTTGAGTTCTTCCAGTTTTTGCAGGACTTCCTCAAGCGATTTCTTACCGAGATTGCGGACTTTCATTATCTCATCCTCGCTTTTCTGCACCAACTCCTGCATTGAGTTGATGCCAGCCCGTTTAAGGCAGTTGTAAGAACGCACGGAGAGATCCAGTTCCTCGGTGGTCATTTCCATAATTTTGGCTTTATCATCCTCATCTTTTTCGTCAAGAATCTCTACTTCGTCCACCTTTTCCGTTAGGCTAACAAAGAGACTAAGATGTTTAGAAAAGATTTTAGCCCCAAGACTAATAGCTTCGTCAGGACGGATGCTCCCGTCTGTCCAAACCTCGATCGTTAACTTGTCATAGTCGGTATGCTGCCCTACACGAGTATCTTCCACTTTGAAGTTCACACGCTTGATCGGCGAGAACAGGGAATCCATCGGAATCATGCCGATGGGCTGACCAGATTGTTTGTTACGCTCTGCAGGCACATAACCGCGACTGTTAATGGCGGTCATTTCCAGATACAGATTGCCGTCCTCTTCCAAAGTGGCAATGTGAATATCCGGGTTCAAAATTTCCACATCAGCCGGGAGTTTGATGTCTCCTGCTGTAATTACACCTTGACCTGCGGCCACAATCGTCAACGTTTGTGGTTCGTCGCTATAGATTTTCATGGCCAGTTGTTTCAGGTTGAGGATGATTTCAGTGGTATCCTCTAAAACACCGGGAATAGTAGAAAACTCATGTAGCACTTTCTCAATCTTAATATTGGTTATGGCGGCGCCGGGCAAGGAAGAGAGCAATACACGACGCAGAGAATTACCAAGCGTAATGCCATACCCTCTCTCCAGCGGCTCAATCACAAACATACCGTAATGACTGTCTGCATTGGAGTCAATTCGCTCAATCTTGGGCTTTTCAATTTCGATCAATGTTTCCCAACCCTCCTTCTCGATTCCATTACCAACGCGAGGGCACTTCGTTTTCCTCTAAACCTAACGTGAATAAAGCTCGACGATGAGATGCTCTGCAACGGGAAGGTCAATTTCCTGACGATTTGGCAAACGGAGCACTTTCCCGGAAAGACTCTCACGGTCAACTTCCAGCCACTCCATATTTCCTTGGTTCTTTGTCAACTCAGCCAAGTCTTTGAAACGTCCTTTGTCACGGCTGTTTTCACGGACAGCCACCACATCACCGGCTCGAACCAGGAAGGAAGGAATTGTGGTTTTCTGACCATTGACACTAAAATGGCCGTGTTTCACCATTTGACGTGCCTCAGGGCGAGAAAGGGCAAAGCCCATCCGATAAGCAATATTATCTAGGCGAGACTCCAAAATTTGCAGAAGGTTTTCGCCTGTTATACCCTTGCGCCGATCGGCTTCACTAAAATAATTACGGAACTGTGCCTCTAGTACACCGTATGTGCGGCGCGCCTTCTGTTTTTCACGGAGTTGCAAGCCGTATTCGGATACTTTTGTGCGTCGCCCTTTGCCATGCTGGCCAGGCGCGTAGCCTCTGCGGCTAACGCCGCATTTCTCCGTATAACAACGCTCACCCTTTAAGTATAGCTTTAAACCTTCACGGCGGCATTGTCTGCAAACTGGTCCTGTATATCTAGCCAAAATATTCCACCTCCTTAGGTTAAACTCTCCGCCGCTTGGGCGGGCGGCACCCGTTGTGCGGGATGGGAGTAACATCTTTAATCAGGTTTACTTCCAAGCCAGCAGCTTGCAGCGAACGTATGGCTGCCTCTCTGCCTGACCCCGGGCCCTTCACAAATACTTCAACCTCCTTTAGCCCATGCTCCATGGCAGTTTTGGCAGCATTTTCAGCAGCCATCTGCGCTGCGAAAGGTGTAGATTTTCGGGAACCTTTAAAGCCCACAGTACCGGCGCTGGCCCAAGAAATGGTGTTGCCACCCAAATCTGCGATGGTGATGTGGGTATTATTAAAGGTGGACTGGATGTGGGCAACACCATGCTGAATGTTTTTCCGCTCACGCCTTTTCGGGCGCGCTGTTTTCTTGCGTGCAACCAAGACATTTCCCCCCTATCTTCACTTACTTTTCCTTCTCACACCAACGGTACGCTTAGGCCCCTTGCGCGTACGGGCATTGTTCTTCGTAGTCTGGCCACGCACAGGTAAGCCCCGGCGGTGACGAATTCCACGATAACTCCCGATTTCCATCAGACGTTTGATGTTCATCGACACTTCGCGGCGCATGTCACCCTCAACCTTATTGTTCTTGTCGATGTACTCACGCAACCTGTTAACTTCTTCTTCAGTCAAATTGCGGACGCGCGTATCCAGGTTGATGGCAGTTTTACCCAGGATGTCCTGTGCGGTTTTGCGGCCGATGCCGTAAATATAGGTTAGCGCAATTTCCACCCGCTTCTCACGCGGCAAATCGACTCCGGCAATCCTCGCCATAGGATGTGCACCTCACTTTCTTGTCAGAACGTAATTATAGTTTCCAAT
>QLUI01000064.1 GCA_018725345.1 Bacillota bacterium
AATGAAGATTCGCTCAGTTGTTGCGCTTGCACGTTTTCGCAGCTAAGATATGGTGGGGAAAGATTTGTATTTGCCAGCTGCTGGCGCAAGCAGCGCAGATGTGCGATAATTTCTTAACTGACAGGAAAATCGCATCCTTGGCTAAAGGGTGTGAAACGTTTTTTTCTGGGAAAAAGGTGGTCAGCGTGATATAATGTTTAGGTCTACTAAGAATAATTTTTAATAAGCGCCAAGGGAGCTCATGGCATGGGAGAATTTCTTGTTAAGAGTGAATTTAAACCACAGGGGGACCAGCCGAAAGCAATCGAGAACTTGCTGGCAGGCTTGGCGAAAGGGCTTAAGCATCAAACTTTGCTGGGGGTGACCGGCTCAGGGAAGACGTTTACAATGGCAAATGTAATTGCGCACTTGCAGCGACCAACGCTGGTGATTGTCCATAATAAGACTTTGGCTGCTCAGCTATGCAGTGAGTTTCGGGAATTTTTTCCTACTAGTGCGGTTGAATATTTTGTAAGTTATTACGATTATTATCAGCCTGAAGCATACATTCCCCAGACAGATATGTATATTGAGAAAGATTCGGCGATTAACGATGAGATAGAAAAACTGCGTCACTCAGCGACCAGTTCGCTGTTTGAGCGGCGTGACGTGATTATCGTCGCAAGTGTTTCCTGTATTTATGGCCTCGGTTCTCCGGAGGAATATGGGGAGCAGGTGGTTTCTTTGCGTGTGGGGATGGAAAAGAAGCGGGACGAAATTATTAAGAAATTGATTGCTATTCAATATGAACGCAATGATTTCCAATTGGAGCGGAGTCGTTTTCGTGTCCGCGGCGATGTGTTAGAAATTTACCCTGCTTCTTCCACTGAGAAAGCAGTGCGCATAGAATTTTTCGGAGATGAAATTGAGCGGATTAGGGAAATTGATACGTTGACGGGGGAAATTCTTGCCGAGCGGGAGCATATTGCAATTTTTCCTGCATCCCATTTTGTGACTTCACGGGAGAGACTGGAAAACGCAATGAGGAGTATTGATCTGGAATTGGCCGAACGTTTGCCGGAGTTGCGCAGCCAAAATAAACTATTGGAAGCACAACGTCTGGAGCAGCGTACTAAATATGATTTGGAAATGATGAATGAGATCGGTTTTTGCTCCGGAATCGAGAATTACTCTAGGCATTTGGATAGTCGCCCGGCCGGCAGTCGTCCTTTTACCTTGATTGATTATTTCCCCAAGGATTTTCTGCTTTTCGTTGACGAGTCTCATCAAACGCTGCCGCAGGTAAGGGGAATGCATGCCGGTGATCGTTCGAGGAAGGAAACATTGGTGGAGTACGGGTTCCGCCTGCCTTCAGCTCTGGATAATCGGCCGTTAATGTTTTCTGAATTCGAACGGCTAATAAACCAGGTTGTCTACGTTTCCGCCACGCCGGGTCCTTATGAGCAGGAGCATAGACAGCAGGTAGTGGAACAGATCATTAGGCCTACCGGGCTGATTGATCCTGAAATTCTTGTGCGTCCCGTTAAAGGTCAGATTGACGACTTGTATAGTGAAATTCGTCAGCGGAGAGAGCGGAATGAGCGGGTGCTGGTGACTACGTTGACAAAGCGGATGGCTGAAGATTTAACTGAGTATTACAAAGAATTGGGCGTCAAGGTTACCTATCTTCATTCTGAAATTAACACTCTGGAGCGGAGTGAAATTATTCGCGACCTGCGCCTAGGCAAGTTTGATGTACTAGTGGGGATTAACTTGCTACGCGAAGGGCTGGATCTGCCGGAAGTCTCCCTTGTCGCCATTCTTGATGCTGACAAGGAAGGATTTCTGCGGTCGGAACGTTCTTTGATTCAAACCATCGGCCGGGCGGCTCGTCATCTTCATGGCACGGCAATTATGTATGCAGATAAAATTACCGACTCGATGCAGAACGCTATCGCTGAGACAGAGCGCCGCCGCGTCAAACAAATGGAGTATAATCAGGCTCATGGCATTACTCCCACCACTATTCGCAAAGCGGTGCATGCCGTTATTCAGGCCACCAAGGTGGCGGAAGAAACGGGTAAATATTTAAGTAAAGACGATATTGAACAAATGACAGCCAAGCAAAGGAAGAAGACAATTGCCGAGCTGGAGAAAGAGATGAAAAAAGCGGCACGAGAACTGGAATTTGAGCGTGCCGCCCGATTGCGTGATCAATTATTCCAATTGCGTAAAGCCGGAAAAGAGGATGAGTATGACCATGGAACATGATAAAATACTGATTCGCGGTGCCCGCCAGCATAATTTGAAGAATATAGATGTGGAAATTCCCCGCAACAAGTTGGTTGTGATTACCGGTCTATCGGGATCAGGTAAATCTTCACTGGCATTCGACACAGTGTATGCCGAAGGCCAGCGTCGGTATGTGGAATCTTTGTCGGCGTATGCACGGCAATTTTTAGGGCAAATGAGCAAGCCTGATGTTGACTATATCGAAGGACTTTCGCCAGCCATCTCCATTGATCAGAAGACTACTTCCCGTAACCCGCGTTCCACTGTAGGAACAGTGACGGAAATTTACGATTATTTGCGGTTGCTTTATGCCCGTGTAGGTCGGCCGCATTGTCCGCACTGCCGTATTCAGATTGCGCAGCAGACGGTGGAGCAGATGGTGGATCGGATCATGCTCTTGCCGGAGAATACCAGAATCCATCTGCTTGCGCCGCTGGTAAGGGGGCGAAAAGGGGAGTACAGTAAGTTATTTCAAGATGCCCGCTCCGATGGATTCGTCCGCGTCCGTGTGGATGGAAAAATTCGCCTGTTGGAAGAAGAGATTACGCTAAGCAAAAATAAAAAACATGATATTGAGATTGTGGTAGATAGGCTGGTTATTAAGGAAGGGCTGGAGAAGCGCTTGGCAGATTCGCTTGAGACGGCTCTTAAATACGGCAAAGGTTTAGTGCTGATTGAAATTATTGACGGAGAGGAATTGCTTTTTTCAGCAACGTTTGCTTGTCCGCAATGCGGGTTTTCTTTCGAAGAAATGGCGCCGCGGATGTTTTCCTTTAACAGCCCCTATGGTGCTTGCGGCAAGTGTAGTGGTTTGGGTAGCAAAGCAGAAATTGACCAGGAACTGGTGGTTCCCGACCAGAGGCGCACACTGGCTGAGGGAGCTATTGCGCCGTGGAAGCCTGGCAGCAACCAAGGCTACTATCAGCAGTTGCTGCAGGCAGTAGCCGCCCGGTTTGAGATTGATCTGCATATTCCGTTTGAGAATATCCCGGCAGAACAGAAGAAAATTTTATTTTGCGGCGTACCGGAAAAAATTCCCTTTAACTACAAAGATGGATATGGAGATGTTCGTAGCTACAATCTGCGCTTCGAAGGGGTTATCGCCAATTTGGACAGGCGTTATCGAGAGACCACTTCAGAGCAGGTGCGTGAGGAGTTAGAAAGTTATATGTCACATCATCCCTGTCCGGAATGTGCCGGCAGTCGTCTAAAGCCTTCCAGTCTGGCGGTGACGGTGGGCGGTAAGAATATTGCGGAAATGACCAGACTGACGGTAGAGGGGGCGAGACAGTTTGTGGGCAGCCTGTCGCTTGCTGAAAAAGAGCGGCAGATTGCTCGGCTTGTCTTGCGGGAGATAGAGGAACGGCTTGGTTTTCTCAGTAACGTTGGGCTTGAATATCTTACGCTGGACAGGGCAGCCGGGACACTTTCCGGCGGAGAGGCGCAACGCATTCGTCTAGCAACGCAGATCGGTTCAAGTTTGACGGGGGTATTATACATTCTTGATGAGCCCAGTATCGGCTTGCACCAGCGTGATAACCAACGCCTGATTGAAACTTTGCTGCGACTGCGGGACTTGGGAAATACGGTGATTGTGGTTGAACATGATGAGGAAACTATTTACAGCGCAGACCATATTCTTGATATTGGACCAGGCGCCGGTATTGCGGGAGGTTATGTGGTGGCAGCTGGCACAGCGGCTGAAATCAAAGCTGTGCCGGAATCTGTCACCGGCCAGTATCTTTCCGGGCGAAAAACGATTTCTGTGCCCGAAAAACGGCGGGAACAAAACGGCAAATGGCTTACTGTGACGGGGGCACGCGCCCATAACTTGAAAGGGTTAGACGTTAAAGTGCCACTTGGTGTATTTACTTGCGTTACCGGTGTTTCCGGCTCCGGTAAAAGCACGTTAGTAAATGAAATAATTTATCGCAGGCTGGCACTGGAACTTCAGCGCGGCCGCCAGAAGCCGGCGGAGCACGAGGCTATTTCTGGCCTAGAACATCTTGATAAAGTGATTGAGGTAGATCAGTCGCCGATCGGCCGTACACCCCGCTCCAATCCGGCAACCTATACCGGCCTGTTCGATTTGATCAGGGAGCTTTTTTCTGTTACGGCGGAAGGACGTGCTCGGGGGTATAAGCCTGGTCGCTTCAGCTTTAATGTGCAGGGTGGACGTTGTGAAGCTTGCAAGGGCGACGGGATTTTACGGATCGAGATGCATTTTTTGCCGGACGTTTATGTTCCTTGTGAGGTTTGCCGTGGTAAACGCTATAACCGGGAAACGCTGGAGGTGCGTTACAAAGGAAAAAATGTGGCTGAAGTGCTGGAAATGGATGTGGCGGAGGCGCTCGATTTTTTTGCCGCTTTGCCGCGGATTAAACGCAAACTGCAGGTGCTTTTTGATGTCGGGCTAGGTTATATTCGCCTTGGCCAGCCGGCGCCCACGCTGTCCGGCGGAGAGGCACAGAGGGTAAAACTGGCAACGGAACTATCGCGGCGCAGTAACGGCAAAACGCTCTATATTCTTGATGAACCTACCACTGGGTTGCATAGCGAGGATATCAATAAGCTTTTAACAATTCTTGATCGTCTGGTTGATAACGGCGACAGTGTATTAGTAATCGAGCATAACTTAGATGTGATTAAGCGGGCAGATTATTTGATCGATCTTGGACCGGAAGGGGGCGCAGCCGGTGGAGAATTAGTGGCTTGCGGCTCTCCCGAAGAGGTGGCCGCTGTGGATGCTTCGCATACAGGCCGTTTCCTGGCAAAAACTCTGCAAAAGGCAAAAGCATGACGGAGGCAGTTATGGCTGCGAAACAGGATGAGCTTATTCAAGCTAAACTGGCACAGTTGCCACGTCGTCCCGGTGTGTATCTGTTTAAAGACGGAGAAGGCGGGATTCTTTATGTTGGCAAAGCTGTGGATTTGCGTCAACGCGTACGAACATATTTCCAGCAGAGCCAGAAGTTAGCTCCAAAAGTAAGCGTTTTGGTGGAAAAAATCTCTGACCTGGACTATACTGTAACAGACACTGAAGTGGAAGCTTTGATTCTTGAGAGCAATTTAATAAAAGAATACAGGCCACGCTATAATATTGATTTAAAAGACGATAAGCATTATCCATACTTGAGGATTACTATCCAAGAGCCATTTCCCCGCATCCATGTGGCCAGACGGGTGGAAAAAGACGGTGCTCGTTATTTTGGGCCGTATCCCAATGCCGGCGGCATTAGAGAAACAATCCGCTTGCTGCTCAGGCTGTTTCCGTTGCGCCATTGCCGCGGTCCTGTAAATAAAAATACGGCGCAGCGCGCGTGCCTGAACCGACATATCAGCCGCTGTCTGGCTCCTTGCACAGGTGATGTGTCGGCAGAAGAATATAACAAGCTAGTGACTGAGATTTTGCTGTTTCTCGAAGGAAAACAGGACAAACTGTTAAATGAATTGGGAGCTAGGATGGCAGCGGCAGCCGAGAGTCTTGAATTTGAAAAAGCAGCTCTTCTCCGTGACCAGTATCGGGCGGTGGAAGCAATCGCGAACAAACAGAAAGTGGCGATTACGACAGGCGGCGACAGGGATATTATTGCGCTGGCCGCAGGCGATGATTTCGCTTGCGCGCAGCTATTTGCGGTGCGGGGTGGCAAGGTGACTGGGCGGGAACATTATTTGCTGACTAATCCTACCGGCGAAGAAGAAGCGGAAATTCTGGCGATATTTTTGCGCCGCTATTACAGTCATGCGGGAGCAATCCCGCCGGAGATTTTGCTTTCCTGCCATGTTTCAGAGAGCAAGCTGTTGGCAGAATGGTTGCGGCACCGGCACGGCGGTCGGGTTACTCTCTCTGTGCCGAAGCGCGGTCCCAAAAAAGAGTTGGTTAGACTGGCGCTCGATAATGCCCGCTTATTTTTGGAACAGGAAGTGCTGCAAAGCAAAGCGCGTGACCCTCAGGCCGTGCTGCTTGACGTGGCTCAAGCTTTGGGGCTTGGCTCTTCACCGTTGCGGATTGAGGGCTACGACAGTTCTCATCTGCATGGACAAGGAATGGTAGGCGCGATGGTTGTCTTTGAAAATGGCGTTTCTTTGCCGGCAAATTACCGACGCTTCAAGCTTAGGAATGTTGAAAAACCGGATGATTACGCGGCGTTGCAAGAGATGCTCTCGCGACGTTTTGCTCGCCTTTTGGCTACGGAAAAAACCGGAGAAGCCAGTACAAAAGACCCGTTCTTGTCTGTTCCGGACTTAATCTTAATAGATGGCGGACGTGGTCAGCTTAGCGTTGCGCTGGCAACACTGGCGTCGCTTGGTCTAGATTCACTGCCCATAGTTGCTTTAGCTAAAGAAGAAGAACTGCTTTTTCTGCCTGGTGGGCGGAACCCTCTGCGGCTGGCAAAGCATTCTTTAGCCTTGCAGCTGTTGCAAAGGGTGCGTGATGAGGCGCATCGTTTTGTGATAACTTACCAGCGGAAATTGCGTCCCGGCGTAAAGGGCTCTACATTGTTAGCCATCCCCGGAATCGGCGAGAAGCGGAGAAAAGCTCTGCTTAAGCATTTCGGCAGTATTGCCGCCATGCGCAGAGCTACTGTAGAGGAACTGACGGCTGTGGAGACCATGAACCATGCGGCGGCAGAAGCACTCTATTTTTCTTTACACGAAGATGTGAAGGAGAATTTAGACTAAGGAGAGATGCGAAGCAGCAAAATGATGGGCAAACTGTTCTGCCGTATCACTCTTGAGCGCACCGGGCGGCTGATCTTTGCCTGTCTGCTTTGCAGCATAAACAACGCGTCCTAATTCATAATATTTTCGTCAGCCTTTTACATTTTTTAAATTTCTAAAGGAATCGGACAAGTTGTGTCGAACCATAAACTTGGAGGCTTAGATTATGAAGGGCTTTTTATTACGGTGGACTTTCAATGCGGCGGCGCTCTATTTTGCTGCGTATATTCTTGATGGTATCAATATCGACAGCTTTGCCGCCGCCTTAGTTGCTGCGTTAGTCTGGGGAATTGTTAATACAGTGATCCGACCTCTGATTAACTTAATCACCCTGCCTATTAATATTATGACACTGGGTCTATTTACTCTTGTAGTAAACGGGTTCTTGCTTTGGTTGGTGGCCGATGTGGTAAAAGGTTTTAGTATTGACAGTATTTGGGTAGGAATAGTTGGGGCATTGCTGTTGTCGATTATCAGTAGCGTTCTTAGTCTTCTGATTAAAGACAGATAATAGTGAGGTAAAAAGTGGCAAGCAGTTTTAAAATTTTAGCGCTAGATCTTGATGATACTTTGCTGGGCGCAGATTTTCAGATATCGGCTGAAAATCGTCATGCTATTTGTCGTGCTGCAGCTAGCGGCGTGTTAGTCACGCTTGCCACGGGAAGAATGTTTAGTTCTGCTCTGCCATATGCAAAACAGTTGCAAATTGATTTGCCACTCATTACATATCACGGTGCGTTGATTCGCACTGCTGTCGGTGAGGAAACTCTTTGCCACAGACCTATTCCGCTTGGATTGGCTAGGCAGGTGACGGCGATGGCGGCTGCTGGCAATTATCATCTTAACGCCTACATCAAAGATGAACTGTTTGTTGCGAAGGAAAACGAGTTTTCGAGGTACTATCAGCAACTGGCAAACGTGAAGGTTAATGCGGTAGGTGATTTGTCCGTTTTTCTGGAAACGGCTCCAACCAAACTAACTATCATTAGCAGTGAGTCTAGATTGGCTGAAATTAAAAGTGCACTGATTGAAAGCTACGGCAATGAGCTGGCGATTGTCATTTCACGACCAAATTTCCTGGAGATTACAGACCGTTTAGCCACAAAAGGGCAGGCGCTACGCTTTTTAGCAGAAATGCTAGATATTCCGCGAGAACAGGTGGCTGCCGTTGGTGACAGCTATAATGATTTGGACATGATTCTTTACGCTGGCTTTGGCGTGGCTGTAGCCAATGCGCGAGAAGAAGTAAAGTCAG